>DATEEE010000232.1:0-2741 GCA_035281285.1 Nitrososphaera sp. | reverse complement strand
AAGTTCCGGGTCATCAACTGCCAGATCGAACGTCTCGGCGACTGCGTTAATCGAAGGCCGGATCATAGGGTGCTCTACTGGGTCTTCAACTTTCTTGCCAAAGAGTAAAATGTTTAGCTTCCTTCCCCTGAGGCTCTCTATGTATTCCGCCCCATTCCTTATCGGCATAATAAGAAATTAGCCCGTTATTGTTATTTATATTTTCTTAGGGGTTATTAAGCAAAAAAGCAGTTAGAGATTATGAATAATTTGCGAATTTTAGTCAGTCCAGAAGAGCTACATTACCTGTTTGTCAGAACTTTCTGTATTAATTCGTCTGCAATGAATTCCCCACGCTTTGTAAGCGAGTAGTATTCTTCGTTGTCGTCATTTGAGCCCTCTTTTTTCACAATGTTTTTTTTGACTAGACGGCCGTTAAAGTTCCCCCCGTCAAACCAGGTCCCGTATACCTTACCCCAGTCTTGAAGCGTCTTCTTTATTCCCTCCTTTGTCTGCCTGCCGTTTCGCCGGAGCGAGATTATTATCATGTCCTGCGTCTTGATGCTGCCCGCGTTTTTGATCAGAAGCACTTCAAGCCCCTGTGGCACTGCGCCTCCAGTACTTGCGCCTATCAACGACGACTCGAGCTTTGCGAGCCTGTCTTCAATCATTTTTATCCTTGCTTCAATCTCTGGGTCCAACTGGGATATTGCAAGGGCGTACGAATAAGAATTTTCCGGCTACTGGATGTACGTCTGGTTGGTGCGATCGAAATTTCCGACGAGCTGAAAGTCCTGGCTGAAGCTTGCTTGCATAAGCGTGCGTAGCTGCGGGTAAAGTGACGCCGGATCTTCCCTAGCCATCCTTGTGGCGGCGTGGTCGCCGCCCAGCATCCAATTGCAGAGCTCAAAGGTCATCTGTCTGACGGCATTTTCGTCAACTATGCCTAGGCTGTGTAGGTACTCGTGGGCAAGCACCATAAAGACATAGGAATTGTATTCGTCAGCAGAAGCCGCGACGCCCCTTATCGCCTTGAGCAGGTAGCTGTTCATCACGATAACGTTCGATCCCAGGATGTGGTATGCCCCTAGGTTGCTGGGCATGGTCTGCAGCACCAGGCTGAGTCCGGCTCTGTGCATAGTGAACTTTTGGAGTACCGCTGACTTGACCAGCTCGAACGTCTCTCCAAAATCTTTCAGGGCAGCTATCTTTGCCCTGAACTCCAACTGCTGTTCGCTTGGCTGCACCAGAATAACTGAGCCCTACGCCCGTATAAAGCAAGCTTTGTCGCAAACTTTTTTACAGCCACGGAGCGGTCTATCTTGCGTGGTCTTGACCCGACATCTCGATCTTCGCGAAATAATTGGCAACTACCCTGATTTTCCCAAGGACGGCATCTTGTTCCGCGACATCAACCCTGTTTTTCGAAATCACGACGCCCTAGACTACATCGCTGACGAATTTTGCCGCAGGTATTCCGGCGCAAAGATAGATGCGGTCGCAGGTATCGAGTCCAGGGGTTTTGTAGTCGCAACTGCGGTGGCGCTAAAGTTTGGCACCGGAGTTATAATGATCAGAAAGGCTGGCAAGCTGCCTGGCAAGACTCTGAAAAAGTCCTACGACATCGAGTACGGAAGCGCGGTGATGGAACTCCAGCACGACGCCATAAAGGACGGACAGAATGTCCTCGTTGCGGATGACCTCATCGCAACGGGAGGCACGGCTGTTGCAGCGTCTGAACTCATTAGGGAAGTGGGCGGCAGCGTCGCCGGGTTTGCGTTCGTAATCGAGCTCGGAGGATTGAACGGCTCTGAACGCCTGAAAAAGATGGGTCACAGGGTCGAGTCTCTGGTGGTATACGATTGACAAGTTCCGCAGAAATCGGGATAATCGGCGGCACTGGCGTTTATGACCCTGGGCTTTTCAGCGACAGGCGCGAGATAAAGGTTCACACCCCATACGGAGAGCCGTCTGACGCGATCACTATCGGCGAGTATTCGGGAGTGAAAGTAGCGTTCATCCCCCGGCACGGCCGCGGCCACAGGATTCCACCTCACAGGATAAACAGCAGGGCAAACATTTGGGCGCTAAAGCAGCTGGGCGTCAAAAGGATAATTGCCCCGTCAGCCGTAGGCAGCCTGCAGCAGGAGTACAAGCCCGGAGACATTGCTATTCCTGACCAGTTTATCGATTTCACCAAGGGTAGGCAATACACATTCTACGACGGCGGACAGGTGTGCCACATCTCTGTCGCAGACCCATTCTGTCCCGATCTACGCGAGATAGCCAACGGAAAGACAAGGTTGCTAGGCTTTTCGCAGCATCAGAAGGCAACATACGTCTGCATCGAGGGGCCGCGGTTCTCTACCAGGGCCGAGTCAAAGTTCTTCAAGGAAGTTATGAAGGCCGACATCATAGGGATGACCCTTGTCCCCGAAGTGAGCCTTGCGAGGGAGGCCGAAATGTGCTACGTATCGATCGCCACCGTGACCGACTACGATGTCTGGTCGTCCACTCCTGTCACTTCCTCCGAAATAATTGAAACGCTCGCAAAGAACGTAGAAAAAACGAAAAAGCTGGTGGCAGAGCTCGTGCCTGCGGCGGTTGGAGAGCGGAATTGTGCTTGCGGCCGTGCGCTGGAAGGATCGCTGCTATGATGGCGGCCTTAGCCCTTCGGGCAATACGACGTCGCCTTCGATCAGTTTGCGCTGAATAGTCAACTGCAGTTCCTCTGGGTCGATTCCCATCTTGGCAATTTTTTC
>DATEEE010000231.1:0-2464 GCA_035281285.1 Nitrososphaera sp. | reverse complement strand
CCGCACTTTCTGGGCTGGCATAGCTCTTCGTCAAGTACGGCCACCCTGTGGGTATTTTCTGCTTCAGAATTGCCCAATTACATGTAATTTTTGCAATAATGCGTTATATAGATAACGATGATAGCGCAGGCTCAGTTTACTCTTGACGCAATGAAAGCAGTGCCGAAAGACACTGCGCTTCCCACAAGCATCACAAAGCCGACGTTGGCCCAGTTCACGTAAGGGAAGATGATCACCGGCAGGCCAACCGTGCTGAGCACGAAAATGCCCGAAGCAGCGAGAAGGATCCCTGCGAATATCAGGCCGAATACCTTGAACATCGGCTTTTTCGCGAAAAAAAGCAATAATACCTTTCAAGCTAAGAACTTTTGATTTCGGGCTCGATGGATCTTTATTCCTTCTCAGGCCTGGGTACTACAAGGACAACGGGTTCTCAGCGTGGCAAACCCTGTAGCAAGATTAAATTAGCCCTTTGCCGGATTCTTTGGTAAGCCGGTCATAGCGGCAGGGTGCGACCCGGTCCCATTCCGAACCCGGAAGTCAAACCTGTCGTCGCTGCTGTGTTACTGACCTGCGTGAGCGGTTGGGAAGCAGCAGTGCTGGCACCTTTTATGCGCCTAGTTCTTCGCCAAGGTGGACCGACTTGATCAGCTTTCTTACATTGTGCGCTATTCTGTCTATGACTCCAAAGCATGATGCCAGCCCTGCGGGATCCCACGCCCTCGTCCCAATTACGCAGCAGTAGTTTGACGCTGTTAGCGTGACCTTCTTGACTTCCTCGTTCATGATCGATCTAGAGAATTCTCCGGACAGGACGTTGTCCTTTGCAAGGACAGTCGCTATTACTCCGCCACTCCACCCCATGCTGCTGACCTTGCCTTCCATGAGCTCGTAGTATGGCCTGGCGTCCAAGAGTTTGTGCGCATTTTCGTCGGCTTCAATGACAAAGTCGTTTTCGACTACGCAGTGAACGTCAAAGAAAGGCCCCATCCTCACAACTTCCTCTACCCCGATGTAGTCGACATTCCCGCCCAGCATTCTCACAAAGCCGTCCCTGTTTGAAAGCCAGCGTTCGAAATACGGCCGCCGGACCGGGTGAACGTCGAGCTCCATGCTGCCGATCCTAGAGCTGTAGCCCTTCTCTTCTAGAAGGCGAACCAGTGCGTCCAGATCAAAGACCGGCATCAGTATCACTGCTGAGGCTTTTCGTCCTCCGTCAGAAACCTGACAAGCGTTCTCACGCCAAAACCAGTGGCACCCTTAGGGTTGTAGCTCCGCTCAAATGTCCCTTCCTGCGTCCACGCCGTGCCGGCGATGTCGACGTGGATCCAGGGAACGCCGTTGACAAAGTTGGAGAGAAATGCGGCGGCAGTTATCGCGCCGCCTGGCTTGCCGCCGATGTTTTTGATGTCTGCATGCGTACTCTTGATCTGGTCGTGGAACTCCTCGTACAGCGGGAGCTCCCACATCTTCTCGCTTGTCTTGTCAGCGTGCTTGCGAAGCCTGTCTGTGAGCTGCTTGTTGGTTCCAACGATCGCCGCGACGTTGGAACCAAGCGCAACAATCGCCGCACCCGTAAGCGTGGCAAGGTCGACGACGGCACGGGGAGAGTATGTCGCTATCCCGTATGCCAGCGCGTCGGCAAGGATCATCCTCCCTTCGGCGTCCGTATTCATCACCTCCACCGTCTTGCCGTTGTACATCTTTATGATGTCGCCAGGGCGGTACGCAGTTGCGGAAGGCATGTTCTCGACGGCAGGCACCATTGCCACGATGTTGACTGGCATTTTGAGCGCGCACGCGGCGCGCATGGTAGCAATGACGACACACCCGCCGGACTTGTCGTACTTCATTTCGTCCATCTTTTCCCCTGGCTTTATTGAAATCCCGCCGGTGTCAAAAGTCACTGCCTTGCCCACCAACAAATAGGGCTTGTGGTCGGCAGGACCTCCGTTATATTCCAAGATAATGAGCTTGGGGGCGTTGTTACTTCCCTTGCCAACAGCCACGATTCCTCCCATTGCCATGTTTTCCAGCTCGTACCTGTCGATTACCCTTGACTTCATGCCGTACTCCTGCGCAAGAGAAATCGCAATGCCGGCGAGCTGGGCAGGAGAGCAGTCATTTGGTGGCATGTTGCAAATGTCCCGACAGAAATTGATGGCGTCCACCACGATCCCCGTCCGCTCTGCAATGGACTGGAACTTGGGTGCATCGGAATTTATCAGGATTGTTATCTCGTCGATCTTGGTGGTGCTGGACGCGTCTGGCGCCTTGTACTTGTTAAAGGAATACAGAGCAAGTGATGCGCCCTCGGTCATTGCCTCCACAAGCCCTTCGTCCAAGTTCGAGAATTGTAGCATTGAAAATTCCTTGACTCCCAGTTCCTTTGCCTTCTGAGCGGCCTTGCCCGCGCACATGCGAGCTGCTTCATCTGAGAATTTTTCTCGCTTGCCAAGGCCGA
>DATEEE010000230.1:0-15460 GCA_035281285.1 Nitrososphaera sp. | reverse complement strand
TCAGAGGGTTTGCCTGAGCAGGGAACAAATGCCAAGCGAAAGCAAACCCAAAGATCATTAGCATCCCGACCCACCAAGTCGGAAAGCTGCTGCTAAACACTGCAAATGCAGAGTTTATCCTATCCCATATCGAGCCGGTCTTGTTGCCCACGTATGCCCCGATATACAATCCAATCAGTGCGACTATGATCGTCGAAGTGGTGAACAAAAGGACGGTCTTTGGCAGTTTTTCAAGGATAATGTCCTGCACCCTGGGTGAGCCACTTTCGCTGGTAAGTACGTTAGATCGTCCGAGATCAAGTATCATCACCTTGAGCACTGTATTTGCGAACCTGGGCGGAGAGTACCATGGCTGGTTGACGCCAGTCAGTTTTTCCCTGCGATCTATTTCCGCGTTTATGTATGCCTGTCGTTCGACTGCAGAATTGAAGCGCAGTTCCTTGTTATTGTTAACCTCTTCTGTGACGTAGAAGCGAATCGCATCTCTTAAGATCTTGTCCATGGTGGGACCCAGCAACGCGATGGTGAGGACAAGCGTCGCAAACAAGACGATTAGTACATTCGCTGTTCGCTTTGCCACAAAGCGAGAGAATCCCAATTCCCTAGAGATAGAGGTGTTTTCTATTAAAGTTTGATGTCGCTAATTTTCTTTAGCGCAGCCCGTGCTAACCTTCCCACCGACAAAGCAGCTGTACCGGCGAGTGCAACGACGAAAATGGGAGTACTGGCACTCAGGAGGTGAGGGCTTCCAGCGGCAAGACCGACTACCGTCAGTGTTAGCCCGCCGGCAAGGATCATTACCATGATCTTTGTAGCGGCGCCGTACCTGGACTGAACCCTAGCTGAAAACGTTGTAGGCCACAGATAGATTGCACCGATGAGCAGACCGGCGACTGTGCCGGAGGCAAGCGCGCCTGCTTCCCCTCCTCCTGTTGCAAAGTGTGCCTTTTCTGAAAGCATTAACACTCCGAATAATGGATAGAGACCAGTCCTGACGGCTGACTGCAGCCAGGGCTGCTCGCGCTCATAGTCTGCCACCTGAGGGCTAAAGGAGTAGTAGGCCGCATTGAACGTGCTCATGAATGCCGAGCCTGCAGCCGTAGACAGTATGTACTGTTCGCGGAAGTTCCTCAAGTATTGCACCTGCGGTGACAGCTCCGATCCGAATGCAGCCGTTGCTATCAGACAACCTGACGGCTGATCCGGTGGGGGAGTTCCATTGGAAGTGGAGTTAGGGGTTGGATCTGGAGACTGCTGATCAGTTGTAGTCGCCACGATGGGCGTGGATAGCACGTCATACCTAACCGCCTTGGTACCTGTCGCAAAAACCTTTAGCTGGTTAGGGCCGGGGGAGAACTTTTGGGTTTCTTCGGCGGGCAATTCGAATTGGAACTGGCCAGTACTCACGGGCTCGGCACGGCCCTTGGTAACTAGCGATCCATCTCTTCCAGATACAAAATAGCTCACTTCTGCGTCGCTGCTTGGTACCCCTGCCACCGTCACGTCGACTGTAGCCGTCACCGGCTGGCCTATCGTCACGGTTCGAGGAGCGTTAACCCTGTTGATATCGGCCAGCTGCGGCTCTTGGAATCCTGACCAGTGCCCGGTTTCAAATGGATAAGTGGGGTCTCTGAACGCCTTTATCGTGATAGTTCCGCCAGCGGTGTTGTAATTATCAAGGTAAAAGCCTCCATTGCTAATTACTGCGTGCCCGTGTGACGCAATCCATTGTATCGCAGCGTCGTATCGCCTAGATGCATCCTCCGTCGTTACCGTGTCACGCAGAGCTGGCGGGACATACCCTTCGTCTTTCATTGCCTCAAGCTCGTCGCTGATGATACTTGCGTGATCCCTCACGAGTGGATCGTACCAGCTCACACCTCGGGAGGTTGCCTCGGTCCTTGAAAAGGACAACTTGCCATCCATGACGACTCTTTCTGCGGCAGCGGTCAGCTCCCAGGGCTCTGTAACCCAAAAGACTCCGGTATCGGCTATTTCCGTTTCATCGTAGTGCCACACATCGACATAATTTGTGATTTCGTCTTCCGAGATCTTGACCCCTTTTAGATATTCCAGTGCGACCTCCGCTTGCGATGTGTACTCGGCGTCAAACGTCATGTCAGCTGTTCCAGAGTTAGTGCCCCATTCGTAGGTAAAGTACTCCGCATACAGAAAATCCGAACTGTCCATAGGGATACCGTGGTGCCAGTTCGAATAAAGTGGCGTGAATGTCACGCTACTCTTTGATTGAGTTCCAGGCTCCACGTTTTTCCACGATTGCGAAGCCGGGTCCCAGACGATTGCCTGCGGGTCAACGTCCAGCTCGCCTGCCGGCCCCGCGGTCGAAACGTCAGTCCACTCGCCTCTCATCGGGATAACCACTCCCGTGTAGGGATCCCTGAAGGTTCCGCTGTCGGAGACTGAATGGAATATGTCTCTGCTATATGCGTCCTGAAGACCTGCAATGCTGTTCCACGATCCCTGGTGGATCTGTTTCACGCCGATGTCAAGCGAGGTTTCGCCGCTCGAGTGTCTTGCATTTGCAAGCGCATACTTGCTCGTAATTCCGGCGCCAAAATCGTTGACAAGTCCTTCCAGCTGGGCAGAAGCGACGTATGGATCAGTTTTCTGGGCAGCAAAAAGGCGGACTGACTCCTGTATGCCCATTTGGACTGCACTTCTGACAAGCTCGTTTCTCTCCTGCTCTGAAGCGAAGTTAAAGAAAAGTATGTCCTCTGTTACTCTGTCTAGTGTAGCATTCTCATAGTTCCAGAAGTCTGGATTTTCTCCACCGGGCATCCGTGTATACCAAGGAGCGTACATTTGTGCCGGCACGACCGGGTTATATTTTACAAATGCTGAAGTCCCGGCAAAACCTTCGGTATAGAGATGCCACTGAAGCTCCTTTGGATCTGAACCGTAAACTACTGCATTAGCCTTGTTGAGATCGCCGAAGTCTCGCTGGACCGTAAATCCAATTTTTTCTAGTTCGGAGGCCATCAGTTCGCCCATCGACTTGCGCGGGGCATCGTCCTGCCTGATGACAATGACGACGGTCACAGGGTTGCTGTTAAAAGTCCATTTGTCGTCCGACTTTACCGCGCCCATTTCCGTCATTTCCCGCGAGATTATCGACTCAGCCAAAGCGGGGTTGTACCTGATGCCAAAAGACTCTACGACGTCAATGATATTCAGGTACTCGGCCGAATAGAGTCCAAATGCATCGATCATGGGGCTGCCGTAACCCCTCAAAATATCATTCACCATGAAATCCCGGTCTATCAGAAAGTTCAGGGCGTGCCTCGCCTCCCTTGATTCGAACGGGTTGATGGTCGAGCCATCGGCAGAGGGTGCAGGGTTGACGAAAAAGCCCATCGAACCGGCATTCCTATCATAGACTTTTAACCTCGGATCCCTCTCCGCGTCGGGCGCTGCCTCTAACGGGATCCTGAAGTGGTACATGTCGAGAGCACCATTCTTCACTTCCTCAAGAGCTATGACTTCATCAGCGCGGTGAATGAACCTAGCTTCTTCGATGTACGGGCCCTTCTGGCCGGACTGGGCAAAAGATGGACTGAAAAGAGTGACAGTAGAAAAGCAGAGAATTAGGATAAGCAGCGAAGCCAGAATTGGCGCCTTTGGCACTTCATAAATGTCACCTTTGCTTCAATATATTCTTCATGGTAGAATACCACGTCTCATGTGCCTATGAACGGATCTCTGGGATCGCCGCTATCAGATCCTTGGTGTAAGCTTCCCGCGGCTCTGAAATTACACGATCGATCGGCCCCATTTCAACTATCTTGCCGGATTTCATTATGGCAAGTTGGTCTCCCACGTATCTTGCGGTGGAGAGATCGTGTGTTATATAGAGGAATGAAACGTCGAACCGTTCTCGCATGCTCTGCATCAGACCCAGGATCTCTCCCCTAACGGAAACATCGAGCATTGACACGGGCTCGTCTGCAACGATAATTTTTGGTCTCAGAACTATTACTCTTGCGAGCGCGACTCGCTGGCGTTCTCCGCCCGATAGTGCCTGGGGCAGCTTCGCGGCTATCTCCTCGGCGTGGTCGAGCTTAACGTCCCGGAGCGCGTTCATCACCTTTGTCACCTTGATCTCATCGGTGCTCGCCCGGTCATGGATCATGAGCGGCTCCATTACGATGTCAAGGATCTTCCATCTCGGGTTGAACGATGTATAGGGATCCTGGTAGATCATGTGAATTGCAGTCCGCAGATCTTTCAGTTGGTTGCCCGACAAACGCGTAATGTCCTTGCCGTCCAGAATTATCTTCGAGCCTTCGTCGGGATCCACGGCCCGCATTATCAGCCGCGCAACTGTAGTCTTGCCCGAGCCCGACTCGCCTGCGAGTACCAGGACTTTGCCCCTTTCGAGCGAAAAGCTGACATCGTCGACTGCCTTTACGTATTCCTCTCCTGTGCGGCTCATTAACTGCCAAAGGTTCTTCTTGACAGGGAAGTACTTGCGCAGGTTCCTTACCTCAAGAAGCGGGCCCATCGACGATCTTTAGGCCGGAGTAGGGATATAAACAGTTGGTAGAAAAGGCTTGGAATTAATATCGTTGGCGCGGAACCAAGTCTGTGAGGCTGGGCGCCCTTTTCTCCGGTGGCAAGGACAGCACATACTCCATACTTAAGGCTGTAGAAATGGGCCACGAAGTTTCATGCCTGATAATTATTCATCCAGCAGCCGACGATAGCCTGCTTTTCCATTATCCAAACAGCAAGTTAGCCGAAATGCTGGCGGCGGCTATGGGGCTCCCGAAGATCACTTCAGTTGCCGCAGGCGTATCGAAGGAGGACGAAATGGCTTGTCTTCAGCGCGCCATTACCGACGCGCAGGCCAAGTTTGGGATTGAAGGAGTTGTATTTGGAGGGATTTCGAGCAACTTCCAGAAAAGCGCAGTTGAAGCAATCTGTTCAAGAAACGGACTTTCAACCGTCGCGCCGATCTGGGGCTTGGATCCGGCGAGATATATGCAGGATCTCCTCGCGAGAGACTTCAAAATGATCATAGTGGGTGTGTCGGCAATGGGCTTGGGTAAGGAGTGGCTCGGACAGATGATTGATGCGCCAGCCCTAGCAAAACTCGGCGTCCTCAGCGAAAGAAACGGTTTTAACCTGAATTTTGAAGGAGGAGAGGCCGAGACACTGGTCATTGACTGCCCGCTCTTTCGCAGGCGGCTAGAGGTAAGGCGAGCCAGCACTCTCTGGGACGGCCAGCGGGGAATATTTGAAATACAGGAAGCGGCACTAGTAGAAAAGTAGCAGCGGCCATGTTTGAAAAATTGCGCGACGATCTCCGCAGCGCTCTGAACAAGATCGTAAAGGCATCGGACATTAACGAGGAGATGATAGACTCGCTCTGTAGGGACATCCAGCGTGCACTCTTGCTTTCGGACGTCAAAGTCACGATCGTAAAATCAATCACTGATACCCTTAAGGAGAGGGCGCTAAAGGAGCAGCCGCCCAAGGGGCTTTCTCGAAAGGATCACATTGTTACGATTCTATACGGAGAACTCGCCCGCATGCTCGGGTACTCTGGCGAGGTCATTAGCTCTATAGACAAGACCCAAGAGGATGGCCAGTCAGCCGCGACTGCCTTCTTCAAACCAGGCAAGCAAAATGTCGTATTAATGCTTGGGATCCAGGGCAGCGGCAAGACCACAGTTACAGCCAAACTTTCCAGGTGGCTTACAAAGCACGGATACAGGGTTGGAGTGGTTGGCGCGGACACCTGGCGGCCCGGCGCGCTTACTCAGCTGAAGATGAACTGCAGCAAGATAAACGTCGAGGTCTATGGAGAGGAAGAAAATAAGGACGCGGTTGCCATCGCAAAGAACGGCCTTGGCCATTTTACGAATCAAAATCTGGACATTGTGATAATCGACACCGCTGGCAGGCACAAAGAGGAGGAAGGCCTGCTACAGGAAATGAAAGACATGTACAAAGTTGCCACGCCAGACCTTGTGCTTCTGGTAATCGATGGGACAATAGGACAGGGCGCGTTCAAGCAGGCCGAGGCATTCCACAAGGCTGCACCGGTCGGAGGGATTGTCCTCACAAAACTCGACGGGACCGCCAAGGGCGGCGGCGCTCTGGCAGCCTCCGCGGCGACAGGCGCAAAAGTGATGTTTATCGGTACTGGCGAGAGGATAGACGACCTTGAGCAATTTTCCCCCACGAGGTTCGTAGGGAGGCTGCTCGGAATGGGCGACATCAAGGCGCTTCTTGAAATGGCAAAGACTCTGGAAGTCCAGGCCGACGAAGATTCCGTGAACCGGATGATGCGCGGCAAGATGACAATCGAAGACTTTTACGCCCAGCTGGAATCAGCCAACAAGATGGGCCTCAAGAACATGCTTGACAACCTTCCTGGACTTTCAGGGATGGTCAAGGACGACCAGATCGACGCGATGGAAGTCAAGATGAAAAAGTGGCGCTTCATCATACAGTCCATGACAAAGGAAGAAAAGAAGGATCCCGAAACTATGAACGAATCGCGCAGAAAGCGGATAGCCCGGGGCAGCGGCCAGCCGGAGAGCGAGATAAAGGCCATGATCAAACACTACAATGACTCCAAGGACTTTATGAAGCACAACAAGGGCAGAGGCGGCTTCTTTAGGAGGTTCGGGATTGGCTGATGCACGCAGCATCCTTGTGACACAGCTAAAGAGTTACAAACTCTGCCAGGATTGCCTTAACAGGCATGGCAGCAGACAGAGGCCGGCGGCTCCGTGCCACATCTGCAGGGGACTGATGCTTGAGAAAGAATCCATAGTGAGGAAGATACGGTCTGCTTCCAAAGGATATCAGTTTGAAACTTTTCTAATAGGGGCGGTCCTCCCGACTCAGATCTACGAAAGGGAGGACGCGATGAGGGCCCGGCTTAAAATTATGGGCAGAGAAAGCATAAAGAGCCAGCTCACAAGGGAGGTCGGCCTTCGATTTGCCAAGACCATGCGCAAGAGGGTCGATTATTTCAACCCGGATTTGATGATAAGCATAGTAATAGACAAAGAAAATAATATTGATGTTTCAGCAAAGTCGAGGCCCGTAACGTTCAGAGGAGCTTACAAGAAGCGAGCAGGAGGGCTGCCGCAGAAGCAACAGAGGTGCGGATCATGTGAAGGGAAGGGCTGTGCGGACTGCGCGCTAACAGGCCTGTCGGGCTATGAAAGCATTGAAGGTACGATCGCCAGGGCACTAGTAAATCGCACCCGGGGCAGGACCCCTCGGTTTTCATGGCTTGGGAGTGAGGACAGGAACAGCCTGGTCCTTGGCAAGGGAAGGCCTTTCTATGTAAGAGTCTACGACCCCCACAGGCGAAAATTTCAAAAGATCGCTATCAGGGAAAAGGCCATTTCGGCCATGCTCTACCCTGTACAGGACTCGGCAATCCACCACGACGGGATCAGAGTGAAGACGCGAATTGTTGTAAGGTGTGAGGGGCCAGTAGAAAACAAAGTGCTTGCAAAGACCAAAACTCTTGCCGGCGCGCAAGTTAGATTCGAGGGCAGATCCAGAATTGCAACTAAATCGATATACTCCGCGGTGCCAAGGCGAGTCAACGATCGCTCGTTCAGCCTGACGATCGTTGCCGACGGCGGCCTGATGATAAAGCAGTTTGTTGGAGGAGAGGAATTCATGAAACCAAACATTTCAGAAATTATCGGACAGAAGTGTGAATGCATAACGTTTGACATACTTGACGTGGCAGTCACCGGCACAATACACCCGCGCCAAAGGATATCGGCCGTCGCGGAAGTAGGCAGCAAGGCCGGTTGAGATTTCAGTAACATTTTTGTTTGACCGGTGCAATCTTTGAGCAGCTACAAATGAGCGGCTTCGATCCCTTGTACAAAGTCCACGCTGCCCTCGAGTCGCACGACATATCTCGGAAGGCATACGACCTAGTAATCAAGAGGTTTCCGCTTGTTACTGAAGGCATTGCGCGGATCGAAGCAGCTTCGGGCTTAAAGTACCCGTACTATTACGTCGAACCCAGCCTAGTCGTTTCGACTTCCGCGGTGGAATACACGCACCTTGGAATCTTTTTTGCACGTACTATACCCATCGTGGGAGACGACAAGATGCTTCGCGTTGTAGTGCAGGTGACTGCCCCGCTCATAGCGTATGGTCTGAAGGGAACTGTGCACGCCATCTTGGCTCACGAATTCATGCACTACCTTGAGCTCGTGAGCAGAATAGTGCGGATGAGGGTGATATCAGACGAAGTTTCCGGGACGCTGTTCGAAGGCAGATATGCCGACGCCGGCAAGCTGCTTGAGGAACGTGCCGTTTTCAAGTCGGATCCTACGCTGATAAGGCACATCACGACAAGATTTCCGGAAGGTTTCAGGGACTTTAAACTGGAAGACAAGGTCATCAAGCTCTGGATGGACAAAGGCCTTGCTACCACGAACGTGCCAATAGACGCCAACGTGATCAAGATACCGATAGAGGCCATGGCAAACCTCCAGGTCGACCAAGCAGTCAAGGACAGGCTAGCCGAGTTTGAAAGCGTTAGGCTCAGAAGGCCGAAATACTCCGGCTATGTATAGCCTTTCTCCAGCAGAGATCAAAGCCGTCAAGAATTGCATGGCAAGGATCGCTGGAGGCAGAAAGGTTTCGGCGGCGTGCGTCTACGGATCAAAGGCCGCGGGATACGCCCGGCCCCAAAGCGACGTGGACCTGCTCGTAGTTCTTGAGGATTACCCCTTTGCGATAAAGTATGCCTACCTTAGAGACGAAGGCGTCGAAGTTTCGATTCTGGTCGTTGGCAAAAAGTCTTTAGCAGCCGACGCGCAGAAAGCGGCGCTCGGTGAATTCGCGATAGGCCGCCTGCTGCACGTCTATGAGCCGATCGAAAATGCCGGGCTGTTGCGTTCGATAGAGCAGACCTACAAGAAGCGGGTTATTCTGGAACAGCTCCAAAAGATAGTTAATTCTGCAAGCATTCTTGCTACAGAGATTCAGTTTCCTCTAGAGTACATCGTGTTTGCAAAAATAAAGGAGAGAATCGCCAGGTACCCCAATGCAGTGTACAGCTACTACAGGACCTATGCGAAGAGCAAGAGTTCGGGCCAGAACCTCCAATTCGCGCTCAGGACATACCGCGGCGCACTGGAGGACGTCCTCCTAGAGAACCCCGGGATCCTGTCGCGCCACGACGAATTTTTGCAGATTTCGGACGCCGCAATAAATGTTGACCGCGGAGAGGCAAGCCTAAATGCGAGGGTAAAGCTGCAGCAGGCTGTAGGGCCGTATCTCATTCACACATACGCCGCAAGGAAAGTGATGCACCTTTCCCTAAAGGAAGCAGAATCCAAGATCAGGCGTCAGGTTACTGATCACGTCGAATTGCCAACGAATATGCAAGCCCCGAAAAAGGCCTACTGGCGCCTGCCAGAGGGCGCGCTGATAACCGAGAGCAGGGACTGGCTCCAAGAGCTTGCTGAGACGAAAGGGATTGAAGATGTCAGGGTTTCATACAGGCGACGACTCGGGAACCTGAACAGCAGGACCGTGCTTAACGTGGTCAGCCACTCCGGCGGCCAATACAGAATAGTCGTCAAAGAGCTTGCACGCACCAAATCCGTAAAGTGGGCCGCCCTAAGCCTTTGGACAACACCAGTAAAGCGTTTCAAAGTGGGACCGATGTTCCGCCTTGGAACAGAGTACAAGGCTAACAGGTTCGTCCGCGCGCTGGGCCTATCCGCCCCGGCTATCGAGGCCGTCGTTCTTGACGAAAGGCTCCTCGTCACTTCCTACATAGAAGGAAAAACCGTTGCGGACGCCGTAAAGGAGTGTATAAAGGGCATAGACAGGTTCCAACCTTTGCGCGATTCGGGAAGCCAGATAGCCAGAATTCACAACGCCGGCGCGAGTGTGGGTAATATCAAGCCAAAAAACATCATTATTGATGCAGGCGGCCGCCTGAATTTCACTGATCTCGAGCAGTTTCTGTTTAGGCCGGCGGACCAGGTCTGGGACCTTGCTCAATTCATTTGCTGGGACCTGAAAGGTACTGGCAACGCCGCTGCATCCGGCCGGGTGGCTAGGGAATTCCTGGAGGGTTATTTGGCTGAGTCAAAGACGGCCGAGAGCGTTGCTACGCTCGCAAAGAGCAAGCGATACATCGAATCATTTTTTCCAGTCATGGCACCCGGCGTGGCGCGGGCAATAAAGCACGAAATAAGATTGCTCGCTAGCTCGTGATTATTTTTACTTTTTCGCTTTCTTGCCCTGGTCTTTGTGGGTAAATTCGGTAAAGCCACACTTGCCGCAGGTTAGCCTGTCCTTGTGCTCCGCCATGAAAGTCCCCTTGCCGCACCGTGGGCAGTCCCGCTTAGACCGCGTCAGCTTTTCGCCTTGTACCTTGTAGAATTTGTATACGGCAACTTCGCCCTTTGCTGCTTTCTTGTCTGCCAATTATGATGCTACCTCTTGGCTCCGCCTGCAGCGCCACCCTTCGATGCCGCCGCTTCCTGTTTGGCTTTCAATTTCGCCGCTTTTTCTTCGTCAAGGATCTTTTTCCTCTCCTCCTTTGGAAGGGTTCGCATCATCCTGTAGCGCGGAAGGTGCTTGGTAGCAACCTTGTCGTCTTCGTATACGTAGAAAAGGGCGTGAACATCGGTCATGCCTGTTTCACATGCGAGGTTTATCGGAATGACATGCTTCTTGTCAACTGAAAGCTGTCCTGCGATCTTTTCGGCAGCTTCTGTCCTCTTTATCTTACCCGCCGCTCCCCTGAACAAGGCCTTGACTTCGCGCCTATTCAGCAGGGAATTCCTGCGGTCTTCCAGCATTACTACTTCCTGATCAGACAAAGTAGCAAACGTGGCTTCTGCAGCGAATATAAGCATTTGCCCTTGACGGGCTGCAAGGAAAATCAAATATACCCACGAGATTGAAAGATGCTGGATGAAGTCTTTCTTCCAAGAGTTCTGCGACGAGATTGTCACGCTTGACCCGACTATCAGGTTTGCCGGCATTGCCGACGAGGACGGTCATCTGGTGGCCACCGCAGACAGAAAAGGGCTGAAGCCGATCCTAAGTCCGGAAGAAAGAGCTCAGTACGCGATAACGGCGGCAACTCGCCAGTACACGCGCCTTCGCTGGGAATACCTCCTGGGCAAGGTGAATTATGCCATGTCACATTACGACAAGATTATTAGGGCCACTATTCCGATTGCCGACGAAAACAGCCGGCTGTATTACGTCCTGCTGCTGTCCTTTGACGTGGACAAGGGCGATGTTCACAAGATTATCATGAAGAAAATTGTGCCGCTCGTCCGCAAAAATACTGCCAAGTTTCTAAAGGTCAGGCCGCCTTCAGGCAGGCCCTGACAATACCATCAGTTCCGGCGTTCGCCTTAACCAAATAAATCCGAGCACCGGCACGAATTGGCAAACCTTATGTAGCGTTTGCCGGCAAGCTGCCTTCGATGCCCTTTGAAAGCCTCGGGGAATTCACCGAAGCACTTGATCGCGCAGGCGAGCTCAAACGCGTAAAGGCCAAGGTCAGCGCTGATCTCGAAGTTGCAGAAATCATGCGCAGGCTCATGTATGAAGGCAACGGCCCCGCCGTGCTGTTTGAAAATGTGGCAGGCTCCAGCATGCCTATCCTGGGAAATGCATTCGGAAGCATGAAGAGGATGGAGATAGCCCTCGAAACCACTGATTTTGTGGAGATAGGGAAGCGCATAGTCGAGCTGACAAGGATGAAAATGCCCGCCGGAATGCTTGGCAAGCTAAAGATGCTTCCCAAACTGTCAGAGATCGGAGAGTACGGACCAAAGCATGTGGATAGTGGTCCTGTGACAGAGGTAGTCGAGACCGATTCCGCGGCTCTGAATTCATTGCCAGCACTAAAGTCGTTCTCGGGGGACGCCGGGAAGTTCATTACGTTCGGCCTGACTGTGACCAAGCATCCCGAGACAGAAATCAGGAATCTGGGAGTCTATAGGATCCAGATTATCGACGATAAGCACGCCATCATGCACTGGCAAACGCACAAGCGCGGGGCGCAACACTTCAAGATGCTGAAGGAGCAGAAAAAAAAGATAGAGGTGGCGATCATAATCGGCGCGGATCCGGCGACTGTTTTCAGCGCGGTGGCTCCCGTTCCGGAAGGGATGGACAAGTACCTCTTTTCCGGCATCACGCGCAAGAAAGGAGTAAAGCTGACAAAGTGCCGGACGGTGAACCTTGAGGTGCCGGCTGATGCAGAAATTGTGCTGGAAGGAACCGTTGATCCGAACGATCTCAGGATGGAGGGTCCGTTCGGAGACCACACAGGATACTACACTCCTGCAGAGCCGTTCCCCACGTTCACGCTAACAGGTATGATGCGCAGGAGGAATCCGGTCTACCTGACGACAGTTGTTGGCAAGCCTATTCTCGAAGATGCCTTCATAGGGAAGGTGATCGAGCGATCTTTCCTTCCATTGATTCAGATGTTCCATCCCGAAGTCGTGGATTTTGCGATGCCTGCGGCGGGGTGGTTTCAGGGCCTTGCCATTATTTCATTAAAAAAGCAGTACCCTGGCCAGGCAAGGAAGGTGATGATGGGTCTGTGGGGAATGGGACAGTTGTCCCTTACCAAGATGTTTGTAGTGGTGGACCATGATGTCAATGTCCACAGCATCGACGACGTCATCTGGGCTTTGACCACTCGGGCGGATGCCGCCAGGGACACCATGATAATAAGCGGGACCCCAACCGACACCCTTGATCCCGCGTCGCCACTGGTCAACTTCGGCTCAAAACTCGGGATCGACGCCACGACGAAGACGAGGGAAGAAGGCTATATGCGGGAGATACAGGAGCTGGCGGTCGTAGATGAAAGAACAAAAGAGCTTGTAGACACCAGGTGGTCCGAATACTTTCGGAGTACCTAACTAAGGAAATCGTCCTTGCTCTGCCACTGGCTTCATTTGTGCTTCAGCTCCTGATAGCAGCGGTTGCAATAGACTGTGTGCTTGAATTCTTCTGGCACCCTAACTGATGCCTTGCAGTTTGGGCAGGTCAGGACTAGACTCAAAACGCCTCCAATTCAGCGATCCGGTAGATAAAGCGTGTGAAGTACTCCCATATTCTGGATAGGACACCAATTCTGATTATCAGGGCGCGTCCCTTTTGGTTGGAATCGACACCCTATCCTGCGGCGGGGCTGCCTGAAAAAAGCAGGCTCCGCCGGGGCCTACCGCACTTTTGGTACTCCTATTTCTCCACGCTTTCCGATTACCTTGCCCATCTTCCATGACAGCTCTAGGGCGACTAGGGTTGGAATGAATCCGAGGGCCACAAACGCGAACGCTTCGATTGCATCCATAGCCAATCTAACGATTTACGATTAGATTAACAAGCCTAGCAATTGTGACGGTGTACTAACAAGCATTCGCAACCACTAAGCAGCGGATCTAGACTCGAATTTGAATTCTGCCCACGATTCGTGTTTGACCAATCAGTCAACTCAAGACAGGCCTTTCGGCCAGTTGAACTCGCGGCCAGAGTCTCTGAGAGCTCGGGAGATCCTGTCCTCTATCATCTCTAGTGCCCTTCGACAATAATCGTCGGTCAAGAAGGACGGCATCACGATCCTGTCGGCGTGGGAAAGTGATTCGTTGATTGTGCAAAGCAGGTGTATTTGGTTGTCAACGTCCTTCTCCTCCCTGCACTTCTCGATAAGCGGGAGCAGCATTTGATACACCACGATGTTCCCGTTCTAGTTCCCAGCCATCTCTAATGAATGCCTGTATTGTTGGAGCTCGAACATACAGGTGTCAGAAGGATGATACCAAGTACTCTTCCCCGGTGACCGCTCATCTTAGCTTTTTGATTCTGTAGTTCACGGCTGCAAGGTTTTCTTCAAGAAATGTTCTGTAAGCAAGCAGCACCTGTTTTTGCTTTTCTTTCTTTACCATGTCAACCCTATCGAGAAAATGATCAGCGTCCCTTGTGATACTCTTGACCTGATCTTCGACCGCGATTCTATCCTCTATGGACACCACGATTGATTTTAAGAGGTCGCCTACTGTGTCAGATGCCCGGTTTATCTTGGTCGAAATCTTTTCGCGCTCATCTGGCTGGGGTCTTTTCTTCGAGCTACCCATTACCTATAGACAAGTACATAAGTGTAATAAAGTTGCCGCCACCGCACTGGTAGGTCAGTTAGGAATCCAACCACCAGGCCCATTGCACTTTCCGTTCTCCTACAGCAAACGGTACAGGCAAATAACTGGAATGGCTGAAGGTTTGACAGGTACAGTGCAGTTTGCGTTCTGCAATGAAGCAATAATCCGCAATCTAGAAATAATCTAGATACAGACAACCAATACTGATGCAGCCTTACCAGTGCAGCAAGTGCAGGCAGAGATTCGAGACCTCCTCGGAGGTCCAGGTGCACGTGATGCGGACCGGCCACACTGACTACCATACGTCAAAGTAGACGCAAGAGCGAATTTTTGGGTCCATCCTACGCAGCGAACATTGTAGAAGGCTGGTTTGGCCCACGAATAACCAATCTTTATTACGACCGGTCACGAGTCAGGGGAGATGAGATTTATCCTTAGAGCACAGATCCCGACCGAAGCGGGAAATAGAATGATGCAGAACCCTAACTGGATGAAAGAGCTTGAAACGTATGTAAAAACCACTACGGCAGAGGCAGCATACTTTTTTGAAGCCGGCGGCGATAGGACAATGGTTTTCATCATCAACATGGACAGCACGGATCAGATGGCCGTTCTGGCCGAGCCACTTTTCAGCATGGGTGCAAAAGTAGAGTTTCACCCGGTAATGCTGCTGGAAGACCTTAGGCGTGCGAGCGAAAAGATGAAGGGGTGATAGAAAGCAACCATTTGAGCCGGAATTGGTTCGCGCAAAACTAGGTTAGGCCGGCAGATTTGATGCTCGAACCATAGCGTAGCTTATCATTTTCACGTATCAGGAACGACGCAATATTTTATAATGACGCTTGCCAACGACTTGTGCAACGCACGTGCCTCATGTCTGGGCCGGGGCGAATTGGATTGGCTTCGCTTTGCTTGACATGGTCCATTTGCCCGGCCCTGACTTTTGCGGAGCTGAAGCAGTCAAGGGTATACTTCACGTTTAGCACAAGAATTTTGAATTTCCGTCCGGAGGACTCGAAAGAAGCAAGGTTCCCGAGCATCCCGGCTTCTCTCTCGACTCCCGGCGGTTGTGAATAAGGCCGCAGCGTGAGTAATGGCTAGAGCTAAAATGCTTTTCGGTACTATCTACCAGAATTCAAAGTGCAGTTTTACAATTCCCGATGCCCATACAAAATCGCGCAAGAAAATAAATTACAATCCGGAGGTAGTCGCATTAATATGAATGCGCTTCAAACAAGTGCAACTTCAATTTCCTCTCACTTCCGAAGGTCTGGCTGCACTTGCCACACGGCCAC
>DATEEE010000229.1:0-2855 GCA_035281285.1 Nitrososphaera sp. | reverse complement strand
TAGTACTTCGACCTTGACGCCTTCGGGAGCGCTTACCTGGGCGCTGGAAGCGACGTCGTCGACCAAGCCCTTCAGACGCACTTTTTCAATGTTGTACTTTAGCCCTCCACTTTCTATCATGCTCACGTCAAGAATGTCATTCGCAAGTTTTTTCAGTCTCTTTGCTTCAATGGCGATCCCATCCAGAGCCTTCTCTGGGCTTACGTTCCCTCTCTTGGCCAGTTCGGTGTACATCAAGATTGGTTGAATAGGATTCCTTAGCTCATGCGACGCCACACTGATGAACTGGTCTTTCAGGACATCCACCTGCTTTAGCTGACGATTAGCCAGTTCAAGCTCTTGCTTCTGCCTCCCGATAAGCAAATTTGATTGTTCCAGCTCGCCAGTTCTGGCTTTTACTTCCCTGTCAAGGCGAAGGTTTTTGCTGAGAAAGAGTGCAAGGATAATCGTGATAAGTGAAGTGCTGGCCAAGAGTGAAAAAGTTTGAATTCTTTGTGCAAACAAAGTTTCGCCTATCCCCATCAATTGCTGCTCCACGGATGACGTGATAAAGACGGCGTATTCAGTTTCCATGACTTTTATAGAATTGCCGGTGATCATGCGCTCGCCCAATTCACTGTCATAAACTAAAGGATCCTGGGTTTCTTCAGGTCCTGCTGCCAACGTGCTGGAAAGCGCGGCGACGAATGAATCGGCGATTCCTTCAGAGATTTCTGAATCGTCTATTGATTCGCGTAGTAAGATTACCTGATCGAAGCTGACGTCAGTTAGGTAGGCAGAATACGCTTCCTGCGTTGCGGCTGACAGCATTTCCGAAGGCGGAAATGCTACTCCGAGATATGTTCCTTCATTCGCTAGAGGATACGTAACCGTCAGGAAAGTGTCGCCTTCAATCACGAGCGACGAAATCGCGGCGGATGGGTCATCAGAATTGTTGACTAGAAGTTGTCTGGCCACAACGCCTGCCTCCCATGACTCCAGAGCTATTCCAGAACTAGTTCCCCGGAGATCGGTTATCCGTGAATCCACGAGCAGAAAGGCCACCGAATTCGGGACGTCCAAGCTTGCTGTGACGCCCTCCAAGAACGGTGTGGTCGAGGCAATATCGCTCGGTACGACTTTGTAGCTGGAAGCGTGCTTCAAATTAGACGAAATAAAATTTAAGCGGGACTGAAGGGCCATCGCGATCTCGGAGCTATCGCTGACCTGCTGTTGGTAGGAACTGCGAAGTACGTTCTCCTTCATCCTGTACTCAAATCCAATCTGAAAATAAAAGAAAAGCGCGTAAGAAACTAGGATTATCGACACAATGAATAACATCGGATTGGTCTTGCGCTTTTCAGTCTTATCTCTCGAGGTCTCCAACACAATCACGCGATGCTATCGTTGTTGGAAATTGCCGGTCCTGACCGATTATAGAAACGCGTGTTAAGTCCACTACATACATCGACTTTTGTCGCCTGATTCTGACAAGTAAAGTGAAGCGGGAGTGTTCAGCTTTAAGCCGTCTCTCTACTCAATTATTTTCTGTACTACATTTGCTTCTCTCGTAATCGGCGCCATAATGTTAGCGCCTGAGAGCGAAAGAACGGCCGTCCAGAGTTGGAGCACACTTGGCACGGCAGCGGCTGCTGGTGCGACTGGCTTAATTTTCAGCCTTAAATTGCGAAAGAATGCGAGCTCGATGGCGAGGCCAGTGACATACCTCGCATTGGGGTTGTTACTATGGTTCATTGCGGAGGCAGTCTGGATGTTCTACGTAACGATTCTTCAAGTCGAACTGCCATACCCCTCTCTAGCGGACGTATTCTACATGGCAGCTTACCCTCTCGTGGGCTATTCACTCCACATGCTTAGCAAGAGAGCCTCTTTCCAGCAGGAAAACAGGCTTGTGATATCAACAATAGCTGTCACCATCGCAGCGTTCATCACCAACGTGTTTATCCTAGAGATAGTCAACTCGGCGATCGGGTTCACACAGCTGATTCCGGAGGAGATCCTTCTTCTTGCAATAAGCATCGCGTACCCGCTGCTCGACGCCTACCTTTTCATCCCGTCAATCATAATCTTGTACAGCTTTAGAACTAGTAGAGAGCACCTTACATGGTTTCTACTTGCGGCGGCTGTTCTTGTGATGGCAGTTGCGGACACGGGCTTTGGCTACACGGCCTTGGTCGAAATAGAGGCCCTTTCCTCCGTAGCAACTTGGGACATTATGTACAGCCTCTCTTACATCTTGCTCGGCACCGCGATGATCAACGGGATCATGGTGGAAAGCACCATCCGAAATAGTAATCCACCGGTCGAATTGAAAACAGGCAGCAAGACCGCAGCGGCGCCGTCTTAGATCTACAGCTAGCTAGACTACTTTCTTCAGAACGTACGACGGGTACTTTTTCTCGCCTGCGGAGAGGGAGAAGAGAATTGTGGGGCCCTCGATCGCAGGCTTTTGCACCCTAGTGAAGTGGACACCGCTCTTATTCGTAATCTGCATGTGAATATCCGAAACTGTCTTGCATAGGGGGATGGTGTCGAGACCAGTCCTGTTAACCATTACAAGCAGGTCTCCGTTATTCCTTACGGTTCTGCAAAGGTCAACCAGCTTTGCACTCCAGATCTTGGCTGCTTCTGCTGACTCTTTTTGCGACAGGCCAACGTCGAGTCCCAGGACTACTTGCCCTCCGCCTCTGCTGCTCGACCTGAGTGAAAGGTATTCTTTCTGCAACGCCTCATGATTTGCTGCTTCGTCGTCGCCCAACGCAATGACCGATGCGTCGCCAATGTCAGAGCCGCCATGGGCAAATACCCTAAAGTTCTTACCTGCCTCTGCGGTCACGAACGGCTTGACCATCCTC
>DATEEE010000228.1:0-20776 GCA_035281285.1 Nitrososphaera sp. | reverse complement strand
AAGCATCGTGGTCAGGCGCTCCAAGATTCGCGGCACTCTTCGCTGCCCATCCAGCAAGAGCTACACTCACAGGGCCATTGCGATTGCTTCGCTTGCCCCTTCCCGGAGGAGCTCTGTCATTACCAGTGCACTTTTAGCGCGTGACACGCTCGCGACTTTGGCTGCTTGTCAGGCCTTTGGAGCTGAAATAAGGCACAAGGGATCCACTGTTGAGGTTAAGGGATTGCGGGAACTCGCATCGCCAGAAAACGTCGTAAATGCTGAGAATTCTGGGACTACTATCCGAATAGCGACTGCCATGTCGGGGCTCGTGAAGAACGGACACGTCGTCCTGACCGGTGACGAAAGCCTTCGGAAGAGGCCTATGCAGCCCATTTTGGATACGCTGGCACAGCTCGGGGTAGAGGCGTTTTCCACCAAACAAGACGGGACCCCGCCTCTAGTCGTCCGCGGCGGTGGCATTAAAGGTGGCTCGGCAGTCGTAGACGGAAGTATATCCAGCCAGTTTGTATCCGGATTGCTAATAGCTGGGGTCTATGCCAGTTCAGGAATCGACCTGAAGATCAAGGGAACCCTCGTTTCGCGCCCGTACGTTGGAGCCACAATTGCGACGATGGAGAAATTTGGGGTGTCAGTGGGTCACAGCCAGGACTTGCTGCAGTACCAAATCAGTCAGGCTGAATACCGCGCATCGCACTTTGAAGTTCCCAGCGACTTTTCCACCGCCGCGCTGGTAATGGCCGCCGGGGTGCTCGTGGGCGATCGGCTCAAGATAAAGGGCTTGAACTTTGGCCTGCCTCAGGGAGATGCCAAGATAGTGGAAATAATGACGCGTATGGGTTGCAGCATTAGGGCAGACAGAAAGCGGGGAGAGGTGACAGTTGGAGGAACCGATGTTCTTGAAGGCGGGTCGTTCAACCTCTCGGACACTCCTGATCTCCTGCCAGTGGTGTCGATTCTAGCTCTGAAGGCAAAGTCTCCGGTGACTATCTCCGGGGTGGCCCACGCCCGCGTCAAGGAGACGGATAGGGTGGCCAACATCGCATCAGAGCTGGTAAAATTCGGCGCCAGAATCCTAGAATTTGACGATGGGCTCAGAATTACTGCTCCGAAAATTCTAAAGAACACGTCACTCGAAGCATATAACGATCACAGGCTGTTCATGGCGTTCGCAATTGCATCAATGATGACAGAAAAATCAGTCGTTGCGGGGGCGGAGTCTGTAGACGTATCGTATCCCAACTTTTTGTCTGACATGAAGGCGCTAGGAGCTAGATTTTCCAGCGCGCCCGACAGGGAATGACCGCGTTCCAAAAAGCCAATATATAGAACGAGTCTATCACCACACTGCAACAAACCAATGACTACCGGCAGTGTTCTAGGCGAAAGATTTCTCACTTTGAGCTTTGGAGAGAGCCATGGAAAGTGCGTAGGCGCAGTAGTTGAAGGCTGCCCTGCGGGTTTGGCTCTCACCGAGCAGGACATACAGTGGCAGCTCGACCTTCGCAAGCCGGGGCAGTCTGTTGTCACGACCCAGAGAAAGGAGGAAGATCGAGTTGAGATCCTCTCAGGGGTCTTTAACGGCTTCACTACGGGGGCACCAATTTGCATGATTATATGGAACAAAGATTCTGATTCCAAACCGTACGAAAGCATCAAGAGCACACCACGGCCCGGACATGCGGACTATCCTGCCTTGATGAAATACGGTGGATTTGCGGACTTTCGCGGCAGCGGGAGGTTTTCTGGCAGGCTCACTGCCACGCTCGTGATGGCAGGTGCCGTTGCTCAAAAATTGCTAAAGGCCACTCACGGAATAGAAACCGTGGCATATACAAAAGAGATTGGAGGCATAAAGGCAGAAAAGATCACGGAATCAAACATCCCTGAACGGTATTCAAACGATGTGCGTTGCCCTGACAAAGTGGCTGCCGAAAAAATGAAGGAAGCAGTTCTGCAGGCAAGGAAGGAAGGCGATTCCCTTGGCGGCGTCATAGAGTGTGTGGTTACCGGTGTCCCGGTCGGCCTCGGCGAGCCAATTTTTTCGTCACTGGAATCTGACTTGAGCAAAGCGCTCTTTAGCATACCTGCGGTCAAGGGGGTGGAGTTCGGCTCCGGATTTGAAGGTAGCAAGCGGCGGGGTTCTGAAAATAACGATGCATACTACATGGACGGCGGCAAGGTGTCAACAACTTCAAACAATTCCGGCGGCATTTTGGGCGGGCTTTCCAACGGGATGCCCATAGTCATTCGCGCCGCCTTCAAACCTGCTGCGTCAATTGCCAAGGATCAGGAAACCCTGGACATTTCTACAGGACAGTTGACCAACCTCAAGGTTCCAGGAAGGCATGATCCTTGTGTCGTACCCCGCGCACCTCCGGTGGTAGAGTGCGTCGTTTCACTTGTGATCGCCGACCATGCCATCAGAGCAGGTCTCATTCCTCCAGTTCTAAAGTGATGTCAGATGGAAACTGACAAAGAAATAGAGTCGCTTCGGGAGCAGGTGCGGACCGTAACAACCGATATCATTCGAAGCGTCCAGAAGCGCATGGACCTAGCGCGGCAAATTGGCGAAATCAAGGGCAGAATTGGAATCGACATAAGAGATGAAAAGGTGGAGCGAGAAATTCGGGCCCTGGTGCTCTCAACCGCCCAGGAACAAGGAATGGACGATGACTTTGCACTTCGGCTCCTGAACATCCTGCTCGACGAGTCAGAGTCAGTTCAAAGCAAGGGTCGAAGGCAGCCACCCCGGCAGACACACCTTGGAATATTCATGCGGGCCAGAGAGCTTGAAGCTTCGGGCAAAGAGATGATTCATCTGGAGGTGGGAGAGCCTGACTATCCTCCGCCTTCAGCGGTGGGAATCGCTATTTCAGAGGCGTTCGCACAAAAGAGATATCACTACACCGAAACAAGAGGAATAGCGAAGCTGCGCGAAGCGCTGGCCAGAAGGGAGGGCGTGGGCGAACGCGAGGTGATCGTCACGCCAGGCGGCAGATTTGCCGTGTTTAGCGCAGTCGTTTCGTTGCTCAGGCCGGGCAACGAAATGATTGTCATAGAGCCGAGCTGGCCGGCGTACAAAGAATGCGCGGACTTTATCGGGGCAAAAACTCGGGTGCTGAGGACGCGGCTTGACGACGGCTGGACTCCAGACCTGGCACAGCTGGAGGAAATGATCGGTCCAGCCACAAAAATGATTGTGCTCAACTACCCGAACAACCCGACAGGCAAGATCCTCCCGAACCAAATCCTGGAAAAGATCGTGTCAATGGCAAGGGAGCACAGACTTTACCTCCTAAGCGACGAGGTATACTCGGACTACTCTTTCGCTACAAAATTCAAGAGTGTAATGGAGTTTGATTACGACCGGCGGATCATGGTTTCCTCTTTTTCAAAGCGCTACGCCATGACGGGGTTCAGGGTTGGATATGCAGTGGCAGAGCAGGAAATCATAAAGAAGATGAGCAAGGTGCAGGCTGTTGGGATTACAAGCGTTGCAGAGCCAATGCAGCATGCCGCTCTGGCCGCGTTGAATCAGGACTTTGAGGAGAACGTGAAATTGATGCGTGAGAGGATAGACTACCTCTGTTCGCGTCTTGACAAGATGGCCCTTCGATTCGCAAGACCCGACGGCGCCATGTACGTCTACCCAGAACTGCCTGGAATCGACGACATGAAATTGGTCGAAGTTCTGCTCGAACGGGGAGTCGCTGTGGCCCCAGGTAGCGGATTTGGCGACTCGTACTCCAAATTCATCAGAATATCTGCATGCAGGCCCATTGACGTCCTGGCAAAAGGGATGGATAGGGTCGAATCTCTGATCAAGGAGCTGCGCTAGTTGACCAGCGTGGCTGTCATCGGCGCTGGGGGTAGGATGGGCTCTTGGTTCGCAAACTACTTTGCGAGATTGAACTACGCCGTCTATGCCTTTGATGTCGACAGAGAATCGCTGAAGCTCCAGCCTGGGATCACGGTTGCCGACAGCCTGAGCTCGTGCGTGGGGCAAGTAGATGCTGTTTTGGTGTGCGTCCCCGTGGCTTCGACGCCGACAATACTGAAGCAATGTTCCCGTCACATGAGGAAGGGCTCGGTTCTAGGCGAAATATCGTCTGTAAAGACCAATACATTTACTGCAATTTCAAAGATACGCAGGGATCTCGTTCCGCTTTGCCTTCATCCAATGTTTGGTCCTGGGGCTACTGACAAAAGACAGCAAAGAATCCTACTCGTTCCGGTCAGAGACGGAGAGGAAGAACTGAAAGCAGCTGAGGGACTATTCAAAGATTCCACGATTATTCCGATGCCAGATGCAAAGTCCCACGACGACGCAATTGGAGTGGTGCTTGGGCTCACGTATTTCACAAATCTTGCGTTCGCGCAGCTTCTTTCCCAAAAGGACCTGGACCTGTTGGAAAAGGTCTCCGGAACATCTTTCAGACTACAGTCGATCCTGGCCGAAAGCGTACTTACCGACGACCCGGGCCTTGTAGCCGCGTTGATCAAAGACAATCCATATGCGCATGTCCACATGAGGGAGTACCTCAAGCAGGCTCGGGCGATCGCAACCACTGCGGCAAGTGATCGGCGCAAATTACTGTCCTATCTAGCGAGGCTCCAGAAGCAAATGCAGTCAAAGAGAGACCTGCACAAGTCGTACAAGCGACTTTACTCGGCCATCGGCGCGATGGACGAATAAAAGGAGATATACGGCAAGCCGACAATAAGCCGTGTGATCGTGCTCTGGCGCGATGCTTGGCTCAAGCCGCTTTCGGATTTTGATGTCGGAACTGACACCTGCAAATTCTGCAAAAAAGAGTTTGCCAACTTGGACTTCGTTACTTCCTGCGACTTTTGCGAATTCGGAGTGATGCACGACCTTTGCGCGAATAGCCATATTATGTCGAGGCACAGCAAGGAGCTGAATGCAAAGGTCAAGGCTCACCGCGATAAGCCGCTGCATGACTTTCAGTGAGATGCGGGCTCGCCTACCAGAATCAGCCTGTTGTTGAACTCAAATGCTAGACTCTTCTGCCCGAGCGCAAGCCTCAGTCTGTTGGCCGTTTCCATCATCTGTGTCTCGTTTACACCATTCGTGTGAATTTCGATTCTCGTATACTTTACTGGTTCGAACTTGCCATGAAAGTAACCGTCGAATTCTATCAGTGACATTCCGCTGTACTTCGCGGCCATCTCACGGACGATTTCAAGGTAGCCTTCAACCCTGGGAAGGTAGAATTTCACGGAATCATTGAGAATCTTGACCGAAAATTCATCTTTGACCATAGATGGAACTACTCAGCCCTAGTATTTACGATTCACCTTACCCTTGATACCTCGAACGATTAATCAGCAAAAACACCAAACTTGAATTGTTCGAGCCGCTTGTCTCCAGGGAAGCAGTAAAGTTCAAAGTGACATCGCAGGCGTAGAAACCAATGGTCATTCATGACAACTTTGTATTCCATATCGTGCGGTGACTCTGGTTAGGCTGGGAGATTCTACTCATCCGAGAATAGTGTGCTCACTTGAAAACTTATATAACCAGTTCAGATTGAAAATAACCGATAAGTCATGGTCGAGAAGATGACCGCTGTCTGGCTGATTATCCTTACAATAATGGTATGCTCCGCGGTCCCCGCGCTCCTGATATGGCTGACAGCCACACCTGCATCCCTCCTGTTAGGGTTGGACAGCGTCGGAAACTCAATTGGATTTTGGCGCATAGATTAAATCGTTTGCCGCTTTGTCACTTTTGCCCAAATGACACACCCCGGAGCTTCGGATAAAAACAAATCCGTGCTTCATTCCATGCTGGTGCTCGCCGGCTTGATTGGCGCCTCCGTTATTTCGACGGCACTTGTTACGTCTTACTTGAGGGCCCAGGATCCAGTGAACCAGTGCGTGACCCGACCTCTGGAACAGCCTTATCAGTTATCGGTTCCGCTGATAATCTTCGAAGACGGTGTTCCCGCTGTCGCACGCGACGTTGGCGTTACCCCTGAGTGCATTCGACCCGTGCATACCCTGCAAGACAACGTCATCCATGTCGGATACACCCGTCAGCACGATTTCACGCTCGGCCACTTTTTCTACTATTGGTTAGGAGACGACATTCTCAGGTACGATGTGAAGGTGTATGTGAACGGCACAGAGTACCCCGGAGATTTCAGGGATATCGTGCTCAAGCAAGGCGACGAAATCAGAATAGAACTTGCTACCCGAAATCAGTAAAATTGTTATACACAGTCGCATGCCAGTCTTGCATTGAAGGAAATACGCACTGAAATAGAAATAAGTGCGCCGGCCCAGAAAGTTTGGGATATCCTAATTGACTTTAACCGCTACCAAGAATGGAATCCGTTTATCCAGCGGGTATCCGGAAAGGCAGTGGTCGGAGATCAAATCAAGATATGGCTCAGGACGCCGGGAGGCCGGGAACGCAGTTACGAACCGTCCATCGTCAAAATCGATCCTGGCCAAGAATTGAGGTGGTTGGGCAAGAGTTTCTTCCTTGACGGCGAGCACGTTTTTGTTGTCGAGGCAATGTCGCCGGAAAAAACAAGGTTCATTCAGTTTGAAATCTTCAAAGGATTCTTGGCACGCTTTTTCGGAGAAAGTACGGAAAAGGACATTGCCGCAGGGTTTGAACAGATGAACCAGGCCATAAAGCGAAGAGCAGAATCCGTTACGATTTGAGGGACGGCAGGAGGTCAACTATGATCCTAACGTTCCCTCACGGGTCAGAACCCGTCATGAGGGCCTTGGATAAAGAAAATAATTATCTAGATGCTCCTCGTATGGTATCCGTTGCCGAACTACTACGAAATACTCGGAGTGGCGCCGGAAGCATCGACTGACGAGATCAAAAAGTCATTCCGGAACCTGGCAATGAAGCACCACCCCGACAAGAACAAGAACTCGGAGGAGTCCCGGCAAAAATTCATGAAGATTGTAGCGGCGTACGAAGTCCTTTCTGACGAACACACGCGCAAGAATTACGACAGCACTGCCGCTGTGCATACCCCTCCTTCCTGGACTCCGCCTGCCGATTTTGGCAGAGTATACAGCTACGAGGAAATCAAGCGCAAAACCGCCTACGGGAACCGGGGGGACATTCGCGGCGGAATGTGGGACATTAGCGAGGGAGCGAGTTTTGGAATGTGGAAGGCCACCATGCTCCTTTTCGCGTGCCTAGGCGCAGTGGTGTTGTATATCCTGTTTTCCGGCTAGTGCCGGTTTCGGTTCCTGTTTTTTCTGTGTTCTTCTTCCTTCCGTCTTGATCTGTCATGTGTGAAATACTTGAACGCAAAGAATGCCCCGATGACAAAGCCGGGGATAGATATCACGAGCATCTGTCTTGAGCCGATGAATATTGCGAGCAACACTGCAAGTACGCCTGATGCCACAGAAGCTATCATGAGCATCAGTACGGTGGATTTAGTAGCGCCCAATGGGTTTAGGGTATCTTTTCATGGTATAAGGCGTTTTCTGTCCGAACTCAAAAGGATTAAAAAGGGACTCGGCGATTCGCACTCAGATGCAGATAGTTGCCATCGGCAGCCGCGTCTTTGTTACCAGCTTTCAGCTCGCCGGAGTAAAGGGCGTGAAGGTGGACAGTGCCCCTCAAGCATTGACGGAGATTACCAACATGGGCGACAACAGTGGCATCGGTCTGGTCCTCCTGAGCGACGACATTGGCAAAGAAATTAGACAGCAGCTGACCACCCTGAGGGCAAAGAGGCCGATCCCACTCATTTTCGAGCTGCCCTCCCCGGGAAGTAAGAAAGAGAAGGTCGATTACAGGGCCCTTTTGAAACAAATTCTCGGCGTCTAACTAGATAGCAGTACTGAAGGACCGCCTAAGATTTTCGATAGCACAAGGATTTTGGACCACTCTTCCAGGGACTCGATAATTGCTCGGGCGGCATGTATGTTCGCCCCTGCCGCAACGACTCCGTGGTTCTTGATGACGACTGCGTTTGCGCCACTGGCAAATGCGTGGGCGACAGATTTTGCTAGCGCCTGAGATCCTGATGGCGCATTGGGAACGACTACTGGGTCGCCCACTATTAGTTTTGCCTCCTCTATGACATGAATGAACTCTGAAGAGATTGAAACTGCAATAGTATAGGGACTGTGGGTATGCGCTATCGCCAGAACATCTGGGCGGGCCGCATAAATCTTCAAGTGCATGTCGGCTTCTATGCTAGGTTTGGCTTTTAGTGGCCTCGTTCCCGTCCGCAGGTTGATCCGAACCAGGTCCGAGAGCCGCATCCTGTACCTTGGGGTTCCAGATGGGGTAATCCACATCCAGCCCTTGGACCGTATGCTGTGATTGCCGGATACTGAAGTTGTGTAGCCCGCAGCGTAAAACGCCCTTACGGCAGCTACGAGCTCTTCTTTAGCCGTCAATCCTCAGTTGCGTATTGTGGGGCTCGATTATAAGGTATGGGCCTGGTGCACCCCATCTATGATGCATTCGAGCATCGAATTGGGATCGCAAATACAGCGAAAGGTAGGTGCCTCTAGAACGCATAATAATGTGAAAATGAAAATTCCAACTGATGGGTGGACTTCATAGCACCTGGCCTGTAGTCGCCGCCGTTGCAGGAAGCATAATCGTTATTGTGCTAGTGCTCGGAGTCTATGGAAATTTCTGGACTGAGCCTCCAGATGGGAATGGAAACGGAAACCCTATTCCCGACGGCAATGTAACAGATGATGGTGGACGCAGCGGTTTCAGCGTCCTACCAGATTCGGATCCACCTGTCATCAGAGACGACGCACTTCGGGTGGAAAAAGTCATTGAGGGACTGGACAGCCCAACTAGCATGGCGTTTCTAGGATTAGATGACGTGCTAGTCCTGGAAAAAAATAGCGGAGAGGTGAGGCTGATATCCGACGGCAAACTACAGAACAACCCGGTTCTGACCCTTTCGATAAACAATATCAATGAACGGGGCCTGTTGGGTATCGCCTTAGACAAAGGCAGCAATGAGACTGTCCGCAGTGTCTTTCTCTATTATACTGAACAGGATGGCGAGCCTAGGAACAGGGTATACAAGTACATCTGGGATCCAGATACGGGATTGACCGATGAGTCACTCATACTCGATCTCCCCGGAACGCCGGGGCCGAATCATGACGGGGGGAAAGTAACTATCGGTCCGGATGGCCTGCTATATGCCGTGATCGGGGATCTTAATCGTAATGGCATGCTCCAGAACTTTGCGAACGGCAACGCACCAGATGACACTGGGGTCATTATGCGAGTTGACTCCTCCGGAAGAGCTGCTTCGGGGTCGGTGCTCTCGGATCTCGACCAAAATACGGCAGAATCACTTGTTCGGTACCATGCCTACGGAATCAGGAACAGCTTTGGAATCGACTTTGATCCGGTGACCGGCACGCTTTGGGACACTGAGAATGGTCCATCTGGATACGACGAGATCAACCTGGCCAGCTCAGGATTTAACAGCGGCTGGGAGACCGTAATGGGACCAATCGGAAGGACCAATGCGAACGAAAATGACCTCGTGATGTTCAATGGGGCGCATTACTCGGATCCAGAGTTCAGCTGGAGATCTTCCCAAGGGTTAACTGACATCGAATTTCTGGAATCTTCTTCGCTCGGCGCTGCGTACGAACACAACCTGTTCGTGGGCGACTTTAACAATGGCAATCTTTACTACTTTACTCTTAACTCTGAAAGAGACAGTCTTTCATTCGGTGGATCGCCATCTTCAGAAAACTTGGCCGATCTCGTCGCAGATAATTCGGAGGAGTCTGGCGCAGTCACTTTTGGAAGCGGATTCGGGAGGATAACGGACATTGAAACTGGACCTGATGGAAACCTATACGTTCTTACTTTCGACGGAGACATCTATAGGATCGTTCCCGGCACTTGAACTCAATCCTAGCTGCAGGTTAGAATTCGCCAAGCGCAATCAACCATAAGACTGAAAAAGAATCCAGACGTTTGATTCTAGCGCCGAATAAATTAATAAGTAACAGACGTAACCTGCAATAATTGCTAAACCGGCTGCGGGACTCCCTTCAACCTATAATGCGTAGGCTGGGAACAAGGTTTGCTGCGACCGGCCTTTCAGCTGACTTTTGGACAGCAGTTGGCTTGGTTTTATCTATCGCAGCTGGGGCAGCATATGCTTCGTCAGCCGTAGGATTTCACTGGTATCACGCGGCTGTTGTGGGTGGACTGCTCCTTCTAGTTTCGGGCTTTTTCGACATGGTTGACGGCAGCGTGGCCAGGGCGACGGGCAAGACCTCCAAAAAGGGCGCTTTCCTCGATTCGTCGTTTGATAAAATTGCGGAATCTGTCATTTTTCTTGGTCTTGCCGCAGGGGGGCTGGCGCATCCTGTCTGGGCATTGCTCGCTCTTGCAATGTCATTGCTTGTCAGCTATACACGCGCACGAGCCGAATCTCTCGGGGTCGAACTCAAGGGCATAGGCATCGGCGAACGAGCAGAGCGAATGCTAATTCTTGCGTTCATTGGTTTCATTCCGCATCCTGATGCACTGACCTGGGCGACAATAATAGTTTCAATTGTCGCAGGAATAACGCTTGGCCAGCGAATCGCAGCTACCTCAAAAAAACTGTCGACTATCTGAGCCTTCCGCCAGTACGCCTTTCAGACTCTGACCTAACTTTGACGATGCCCCTGTGAACCGCGCAGGATACGCAATAGAACTTTACATCCGTCGACTGCGGCGCGTAAAACGTATCAGGATAAGTCTGTCTGAGCTCCTTTGCAAGGGTTGGTTCAATGACTGTAATCCGTCCCGTCACCTTTTTGGCCTTGTCCCTGGGGACTAGCGCGCCGCACTGGCTGCAGTGAACTACACCAGAGCTGCCCTTGCCGCCCTTTGATCGTCCCCTGCTCGCTCTTTTCTTCGGCATGCACTAACTTGCTCTAATGCCACACTTTAAATCTTGTGATTGACGACAAGATCAATCTTGTGCCGACTTGTCAGACAATTTTGCTCGGAAAGTATATAGCTTGGTTAGCCTGCAAGAATACATACAGGGCAACGCGTTGGCCATGAGACCGCCATCCCAAACTCATGGCTGCGCCGTAGACCCTTTAGTTATCTTCATATTAAAAGAAAAATTCAAGGATTGTTGATTGCGGATCGGCATTGCCTCCCACATTGTGCTGGACACCCTTGAGACGACTGAGGGGACATCAGTTCAGAGCATTGGTGGGCCTCCGGTCTACGCGGGCCTGGTATGCAGAAGGTTTGGTTTCGATGTTACGCTTGCTACAAAAGTTGGTGCGGATCTGCCGGCGCAGGCTCGAGCTCAACTTGAAAAAGAACGGATACCACTATCACCAAAGCAAATCGTGGACGCTCCCACGACTCGGTTTGCCATTGCTTCTGATGGGATCCACGAGCGCAGGATGACTTTGCGCTCAAAGTGCCTGCCTTTGACGCTTGCCGATATTGTCGAAGTCGACGTTGACTGCTGGCTGGTAAGCCCTGTTTTCGACGAAGCACCTGCAGAAGTACTGTCGGCGATAAAATCAGACGGCGGCAAGAAACAGTTTGTGATGTTGGATCCGCAGGGCTACATGCGCCTTGCAGGTGCCAACGGCGAAATTTCGTTAAAAGATCGGGTGGAAATTGACCTCTCCGGAATAAGGGCGATAAAGGTCGATCCCAAAGAAATGGCTGCTCTCACTGGGGGCAAGTCAGGACTGGAGGGTATGCGCGATCTCATGTCAAGCGGGATCGAACTAGTTGTATCCACCGTCCCCAACGAAATACATCTGCTGCACAGTGACATCCATTACTGGGCAAAGATTCCCCAGACCGAAACGCCGGATGCCACCGGAGCCGGCGATATCCTGGCTGGCGCATTTTGCTGCGCGTACCTTAAGGAGCGAGACCCGCTGTGGGCCCTGTGCTTTGGGGCAGGTGCAGTCCGCGCTGCGCTAGAAAGCGGCCAGTCTGGCCTGGCCAAGATCCCCCGAATGTCCAGTATTGAGGAGAACGCCTCGTACTTTTACAACACAATTGGATTCAGACAACTGTCTTAACTTAAATCTCAGGTCAGTGTGGGAACTTTGGGGGCGCAGTTGAAAGTCGCACTTGCCGGCGTTGATTCGCGCGATGGCTCATTTCTCCTAAAGGTGAAAAAGACGCTTGATTCGCGCAACGTTCAGGCGCAGATAATGAAGGACGGGGAACACCAGACCGCGCGCCAGGTGGATCTGGTGCTGGTCGCAGGGGGAGACCGCGGGATCCTGGATTATTTCCATCGGGTCGTCACCGACTCTGCGCCCGTGCTCGGGATCTACGAGTCCGATGCGACTGGCTTCCTTGCCCAGATCGACATCAAGGACCTAGAGTCCGCGATCTCTCGCCTGAAGCGGGGTGAGTATTCGGTGGACGAAGTGTTCAGGCTCGCCGTAAAGGTGGACGGAAAACCTATCGACCCCGCGCTTAACGACGTGGCAATTTTTCCAAGCAAGAGCGCCACCCTTATGGAGCATGTCCTCAGAATCGACGGAAAGGACGTTTGGCACGATAATAGTGACGGCGTGATCATTTCGACTCCGACAGGCTCTACCGCATACTCGATGTCGGCGGGCGGGCCCATGGTGATGCAGAGGTCGCAGGTGTTTCTGGTCGTCTCTGTGAATTCTCTTGACAACACGCGCCGCCCGCTGGTGGTGCCAAACGAAAGCGTCCTAGAGATCGCCGACATCACGAGCAGGTTCCACTGCGAAGTCGTCCTGGACGGTGGCAGGCGTCAGCAGATAAAGCGCACGCTTGCCTGTTCGAAGCACGAATTTCCGGCTCGACTGGTTAGGCTTGCGGGAGATTCCTCTGCAGCCTCCCTTATGGCGAAGAAGGTCAAGCTCTCCGAAGACATGCTCAGGATGCCGCCGAGCGCAAAGCTCATCTTGAAGACTCTTGAATACGAAGGCGCCCTCAGCCAGAAGGACCTCGCCGCGAGGACAATGCTTCCGGAGCGCACGATTCGCCTGTCACTCAGTCACTTGCTGGGCCAGGGCTACGTGAAAAAGAAGACTTCGCTCAGGGACGCGCGCCAGAGGATTTACGAGCTCAGGTTTTAGGCTGGGCTGCCGCCTTTACAAATGCGTCGAATGCTTGTTCCGGCTTTCCGGGCCTGCTGCTGAATTCCGCGTGGTACTGCACCGCAAAATAGTACCGGCGATCCGGTATTTCCAGGATTTCCATTCGCTTGCCCTTGTCAGAATGTGCCGACAGTCGCATGCCTGCCTTGGTCAAAACATTGAGGTACTGCTGGTTGAATTCGTACCTGTGCCGATGCCTGCGATTGATCACGGGTGCACCGTAAAGCCTCGAGGCAAGCGTGTTGGGGGCTACCGAGATCTGATGGCTGCCAAGCCTCATCGTCCCGCCCTTGTCATGTATTGATTTCTGCTCCGGCATAAAGTCCACAACCGGGTTCTTTGTATGCGCATCTAGCTCCGTGGAATTCGCGCCTGATAACTTGCATACGCTGCGGGCGAATGCAACCAGAGCCAGCTGAAAGCCAAAGCATATGCCAAGATATGGGATGTTGTTTTCACGCGCAAAGTTGGCAGTATCTATGATGCCTTCGCTGCCTCGGTTTCCAAATCCACCCGGAACAAGAACCCCGTCGAACTGGCGGAGAGACTGGAGCTTTTTTTGGCCTCCGTTCTCGAACTGCTCAGAATCCAGCCACTGGATTTCAACCTTCTTTCCAATGCTAGCCCCTGCGTGCGACAAAGCGTGGTAGACGCTGACGTAGCTATCGGGGAGTGTTACATATTTTCCTACGACAGCGATCTTGACGGTGCCAGAATGATTGGAGAAGGAATCTGCGATCGACTTCCAGTTGCGCCATCTGGGCACTGCGTTGCCCAGGGAGAGCCGCTCGGCGATGGCCTCAAGCATTCCCTGGCTCTCCAGCACCTCCGGCACCTTGTATATCGAAGGGGCGTCGTGGCACGAAATCACGCATCTTTCCTCGACGCTTGCAAACAGAGAAATCTTGCGTCTGGCCTCGGGGCTAAGAGGGCTCTTGCATCGAACTGCCAGCAGATCGGGTTGAATTCCTATTCTGCGCAATTCCTGAACGCTGTGCTGGGTGGGCTTTGTCTTCTGCTCCCCAACCACATCGAGCACTGGTGCAAGCGTTACGTGAATGAATAGAGTGTTCGAAAGGCCATGCTCCAGCTCCATCTGGCGAAATGCTTCAAGAAAGGGCAGGCTTTCAATGTCTCCCACCGTGCCACCACATTCGACTACCATGATGTCAAGAGCTTCGTCTTCGGCAACCTTTCGCAGCGTGTCCTTTATCGCGTCCGTGACATGGGGAATGATCTGTACGCACTGACCAAGGTACTTGCCCTCCCGCTCTGCCTGGATGACATCCATGTAAACCCGGCCGGTCGTGACATTGTGATCCTTTGTCATGGGCATGTCGATAAAGCGCTCGTAATTGCCGATATCCATGTCGCACTCACCTCCGTCGTCGGTAACAAAGACTTCGCCGTGAGCGATGGGGTTCATGGTCCCTGCGTCGTAGTTTACGTACGGGTCTATCTTTACGCATGAAACCTTGTGGCCGGCGAGTTGGAGCAGCTTTGCAGTCGACGCGGTCGTGACTCCCTTTCCAAGGCCCGACATCACCCCGCCGGTGACGAAAATAAACTTGCAGGAAACGCTACGCGGCTTGGCCTTGGACTGCACGTCAAACTTTGGAATGACGCCTTTTTATTCCTTTTCGGCGGACGCTATATTAATAAGAAGAAATTGCCAAGTTGCTTACATCAGAAAAAAATGGAAGACAATCTGAAAGGAATTCGAGGTAAGGTTGCGATCGAAGCTGCTCACGAGGGCGTAAGCGGGGAGGACGAAGCGCGTCTTGATTCCGCGATCTCTGTGCTCTACGGCGTTGACACCGACGAGGCACTTGAGATTCACGCCAATTACCACCTTGACAGGATACTCGCCGCCCTTGTTAGGAGGGCAGAGGAAAATGGCATGAAGAGGAGCGCCATGGGGAAAAAGTTTGCTGGACTAGACTACAACCAGGTCAGCACGCAGGTTGCCATGGGCAAGCTGGCAGAAGCGGCCGCAGTTGACCACCTTTTCAGACAGCTTTCCGTTGTCGAAAGCCGGGGCAAGGCTGAAGACAGGTACCTTCAATTTTACGGCTAGGCATACCCGACGTCTTTCATGAAAGCGATGAACCGCATTACGAACGGGTTCTCCTGATTTATCGCGTACATTACACTGGCGTACTTGTTCTGGCGAACCCAACCCAGCTTTACCAAGTCGTCCAAGTTATTCTTGATGTCCTCCCTCTTTAGCCGCGTCTTTTTGTGAAGCAGGTACACGGTGGCGAGTTTGTTCTCCTCTGCAAGGGCCCTGATTATTTTTATCTTGCCAAGGCTTCCAATCCCTTCTTCGACGATTTCCTTAGAGTCCATACCTATTCTGCCTTGATCTTGCTCATGAGAAACGGCTCGAGTTCTGACAGGGACGCACCCTGCAGTCCGATCTCTCGGAGAGATCTGACATCGACAAGCCTGCGTGCTCTAAGATCGTCAAGGCAGTCTTCGACGTCGAACTTTTTTGTGCCGTACTTGCCCGCCAGCTCTTCTGCCTGGATTCTTATCTCTTTCAGCTCGACGTAAGGCTTCTTTCTTGACTTTAGAGCCCTTACAAGGGCTACGAGGCTCAAAAGGTGAGGACGGGGAAGTTGTTCTATTTCTTCTGTAGTCAGTGAAGGATGAATCTGACCGTGGACCTTACGGATGTGGTCCAAAGTGACTCTGCCGGTGCCGTCTGAATCGGCAAGATTCCCCGCGTAGAGGATGAGGTCCAGTGCATACCTGACATCTCCTTTCACCTCCACCGATGTCGTAATAGTCGCAACCTTGTCGATCACGTCAGAACCTATCGCCTTTGGAGAAAATGCCTGTGCGCACCGGTTCTCAAGGATATCGCTGACCTGCTCCAGTGTGTAAGGCTGAAACTCGATAGCCATGCGCCCCAGCGTGCTAAGCTCCGCAGGGTCGAGCCTTGCATAGAAATCTGTACTCCTTGCAATGAATATCACTCCCTTGACATTGCAGGGCCTGTCCGGCTCGAATTCGTTTAACCTGGTCAGGTCATATATGATACTGGTGTCCTTGCTTGTCTTTATCAGATAATCTATTTCGTCCATGATGATCAGGGCATATTCCTTGTTGTCGCGGAGGTACTGCAAAAGGTAGCGCAGCATTTCCTCGGCGCTAAGGCCCTGCGCCGGAAGGCTCGGCGCAATTCGCTCGAGCAGGAAACGATAAATGGCATACTTGTTTCCTCCCTGCAGCTTCAGGTTGATGTAGGCACTCTTGAGCTTCAGCCTGTTTTTTCTGAAATTTTCTTCAATTTGGCGGGAAGCGGTGATCACAGTAGAGGTCTTGCCGATACCTGCTGGACCCACAACCTGAAGCACAGAGGGAGGAAATTTGTCAGGGTCGCCCACGGACTCTGAAACAACCTGGACTATCTGGCTAATCTGGTTCTGCCGGTGCGGCAGGTCATCCGGAATGTAGCGCGGCGAAAGCCTAGACTTTTCGCGAAATATGGTGCCCTGAGACATGGATCCTCTGTAGGTCTGAAAGTGTGCAGCCTGCAATATATAGATGAACGGCCGTCGGGTGATGCGTTCAGCTATTGCTGAATTAGGGTCCTGTGTCTGAGCGCCCTGATAGAATTAATAGCCGTAATCGATAAATTCCCAGGAGAATGAGCAAGTTCCTTCAGCCAGGTCGGAACCTCGAGCGACTGGTTGATAACTCGTTTAGGGCGATCAGCGAAGGATCGTACGAGTCTGATTATTCGAACACTCACGACTCCTTGAGCCTCAGCAAGGCCATCAGGGGCTGCCCCCGCGCCCCGCTCATTACAGAAGTAAAATTCTCGTCTCCGTCGCAGGGAAAAATCAGGTCAAAGTCTGCACCATCCTCAATAGCCGGAATGATGGTGAGCTCCGGCGCAATCGCACTGTCCGTTCTGACTCAGCCATACCTTTTCGAAGGCTCGCTAGAATACCTTGCAAGAATAAGAAAGCAAGTCAGCGTCCCGCTCTTGATGAAGGACATCATCGTAAGCCGTGTTCAGATCGATGCCGGGAAAAATGCAGGTGCGGACTGCGTGCTACTGATAATGGCGGTCTTTGAAAGGAACCTAGCGGAAGAAAGTTTGGAAAGCCTGAAGGAGTACGCCACAAAGAAGGGCCTGCAGGTACTCGTGGAGGTTCATACTGCAGGTGAAATCACCGAACTCTTAAAGTCAAGGCCAGAAATAGTGGGGATCAACAATCGCGACCTGGATACGCTCAAGGTGGATATACAAAATACCGAAAGGCTGCTCGCCGGTCATGCGAAGGGAAAGAGCCTGGTGGTGAGCGAAAGCGGCATATCGACTGCCGCTGACATTCAATATCTAAAGAAGGTAGGGGCGGACGCATTTCTCGTAGGCACAAGCATAATGGAATCCGAGAATGTGGGTGAAAAGGTAAGGGAATTGTATACCGCGCTGTGATAGCGAATCCTTAATACCCCTCAAACCCAGTGAAATTCTGTCATGCTTCGCAGCTTCCCCATCGACGGAAAATTCGGAAAGTACGGGGGCAAGTTCATTCCTGAAACCCTCTTCCCAGCAATCCAGGAACTTGAAGCGGCGTACGAACGGTACAGGGAAGATCAAGATTTTCAGAAAGAACTGTCGTACTACCTGACAGAGTACGCCGGACGGCCTACTCCTTTATACTTTGCAAGAAATCTCACAGAGCATGCCGGTGGTGCCAAAATTTACCTCAAGAGGGAGGATCTCCTACACGGCGGCGCGCACAAGACGAACAATACTCTTGGACAGGCGCTGCTTGCAAAAAAAATGGGCAAGCGCCGAGTGATAGCCGAAACGGGAGCCGGACAGCACGGGGTTGGTACCGCCATCGCATGTGCGGTTCTTGGGCTCGATGCAGAGATATACATGGGCTCAAAGGATGTGGAGCGGCAGAAGCTCAACGTGTTTAGGATGGAGCTCTTGGGGGCCAAGGTTCATCCCGTCGAATCTGGAAGCAAGACACTGAAAGACGCAATTAATGAGGCGTTCCGGGATTGGATTGCCAATGTCAATTCTACGTACTACCTTATCGGTTCAGTGGTAGGAGCCCACCCGTATCCGATGATGGTCCGGGACTTTCAGAGCGTTATCGGCAGGGAAATCCGGGAGCAGGCTATGCAAAAGACCGGGCATCTCCCAGATGCCGTTGTGGCATGCGTTGGTGGTGGAAGCAACGCGATCGGGTCCTTTTATCCGTTCTTGGATGACCAGGAAGTCGCACTATGGGGAGTTGAAGCCGGCGGCGAAGGCATTTCGTCTGGAAAGCATTCCGCTACACTAGGCGCGGGCACCGAAGGCGTACTCCATGGCATGAGAACCTACGTACTGCAGGACGCGCAAGGTCAGGTCACAGAGACTCACAGTATCTCGGCGGGGCTTGACTATCCTGGGGTTGGTCCGGAGCATTCGATGCTTAAGGATTTGGGCAGGGCGAAATACGTTTCGTCCACCGACAAGGAAGCGATTGATGCCTTCATGACTCTGTCCCGGCTGGAGGGAATCATCCCTGCACTTGAGCCATCGCATGCTATCGCCTACTCTACAAAGCTGGCGGGTCAGATGAAGAAAGACGAAGTAATAGTCGTAACACTCTCCGGAAGGGGAGACAAGGACGTGAACCTTGTGCAGGACTACCTCGGCGCGAAAGCAAACAAGAAGCACAGCTGACATGACTGAAACCAACCGGATCGAAGCCAAATTCAGAGAGCTGGCCAGGAAAGACGAGCTGGGGCTTATCTGCTATGTCGTGGCCGGCTATCCAGACCTAAAGACGTCGGAGGCCGTCGTTGAAATGCTAGTTGAGGGAGGCGCCGACGCAATAGAGATTGGGATTCCGTTTTCTGACCCCATAGCCGATGGACCCACGATTCAGGCTGCCTCTCACGCGTCCCTTGAAGCAGGTGCTACCCCGCACGACGCCCTGGCCTTGGCGAGCCGAGTCCGCAGAAGGCACCCTCAGCTGCCTTTGCTGGTCATGACATACACCAACATCCTGGATCATGAAGGGTTTGAAAAATTCATCTCCGGATCAAAGAAAGCGGGAATCGATGGCTTTATCATTCCTGATCTGCCCGTGGAGGAGGCCGGGGATTACGTTGCCGCCGCGCATAGCGCCAACCTCGCTACGGTTTTCTTTGCCTCGCCCAACACGAGCTTGGCAAGAATGGGAAAAATCCTAGCGTCAACCACCGGTTTCCTCTACTTGGTGTCAGTGTTTGGAATTACCGGCGCGCGTATGACATTTGAAAATTATACCCTCCGGGCAGTGCGAGATGTCAAGCAAGCCGCAGCAGGCAGAATTCCGGTTGCCGTAGGGTTCGGCATAAGCCGTGCGGAGCATGTAAAGCAAATGGCCGAGGCTGGCGCCGACTCTGTGATCGTCGGGAGCGCAATACTCGACATCATGACCCGTTCAAAAGGCGGCAAGTTGAGAATGCTCAAGAACGTAAGACAATATGCGAAAAAGATGAAATCCGCCTGCAAAAAGCGGGAAAAGACAAATTAACTAATTACAGCCAAGTTCAAGACCCTATGAACGAGAAGGATCTCAAAGCACTTTTTCTGAGCGCTCTGAAATCCGGTCACATCGGGAACAACAACATACTTCCGTCGACTGAAGCGGCCGATCTCAGAGTAGTTCAGGAGGCAAATCTTCGCTGCTTTGACCTTGTAGTTGCAGCAATTTCAAAAGTGAGCAAGGGAGTGGCTGCGACGCAAGAAGAGCTGCTCGCCAGACCTGGGATGGTGACTCACTTTTCCAGAATACACGGTTCCACTCCAGACAGAATATGCTTTTTCCCAATTGAGCTGAAATCTGACAATGATGTAATCGACGAGAGACTGCCCAACCAGATTGTCGATGCCATTCTTACGTTCGGACACTCAATCGTGGTCCTTGATAAGCAGCATTCCAGAAAACTTCGGTCAGCCAGGTTCGACAAAGTGTTGCCCGCTTCGATAATATGCTACACCGGCCGTGATGATTATTTCGAAGTGGTCTCAGTATTTGACAGGTTCGTTTCCTGCGGAATATTCGACTTTGAACGAATTAATCTCGCACGAATGCTGGATGTTGCAAGCGGCTCAACATCTTCCAAGGTTCACCGAAGGTTCGCATCACTTCAGGGGATATTGCAAAAAATCGTCTTCAGCCAGTTGCATTTCAAAAATCCCGGCCTGACGCTTGAAGAGCAGCAATTCGTACTGGAACTCGCACGCGTAGACCTGCCTAGTCGACGCAGAACCATAAAGTCGATCTACCGAGAGGGCGGGAATACTAAACTAACCGACTTTGTGTAGGACGTTTGCCTTGTTCTAACGCTGGTCAAGGCATAACGGCGATGAAAAAGACTTTTACAATGCCATAATCAAGGCAATGCAAATTCAAGAGCTATCAACCTCACAGGTTACTCCTGTGGCAGTACTATGCCAGAGTTGTCACTTGCAAATAGGATGTTGTTGAGGCTCACTTGGAACTTTGTCCCATTGTGCTCAACAATGACCTCCAAATCATCAAGAGAGTCAGAAATTTTGGCAGATTCGAGGGCTCTGATGACTACATGAATAGATTCATGCGAAATCAAAGCGTCCATGAAATCTTCTATTGACCTG
>DATEEE010000227.1:0-4260 GCA_035281285.1 Nitrososphaera sp. | reverse complement strand
CAAACGACGATGAAATACTTGATGCAGGAGAGGCGGACGAGGAACTCTTGGACATGGAAGAAACTGACGACAACACCGGCATCTTTGTTATCGACCTTTCGAACAACGAGCTTCCAGTCACATTCCTGGCAGACAACGAGGATCCAGTCATTGGAAACAGCATTCTAGAGCTCAGGGGAGGCGAGATCACTGACGATATTGTAATCGAATACAACGACACTCACGACGACGACAGCCTAATTAGCATAACATCGTCACAGACGATAGAAATCTCACTCGCAACAGGCACACTAGAACTTCCTGACAGCGGTGGGTTCGATGACGAGTTTCTCATGACACTCACTGACGGTGATTTGAACAACAATGCAAGGACCAAAGACTCGTACACGTTTGTGCTGAACGAAGGACCGCCATACCCTCTGTCGAGAGGCGGCGACAACCTCGGTGATCTTGCAGACTTTGAATTTGAAGTAGAAGGCGAGCCGACAGACTTTGGATCCGCTGATATTGCTTACACGCTCGTGGAAACCGACATCAACAGCGGCGTGTTCCTCGTGGAACTGGACATGGGGGATATTGTCTCTCTTGGCAATAACGGAGCTCCACTAGACGTTGACGACGGCGACATTCTAAGGATAACGTACAATGACCACATGGACGAAGTGACAAGGGAAAGCAGCGATGACATTGCGATCGGCAAGGCAGGCTTGCCCGATGGCGACTTTATATGCATGGGCCTCATCGCGACAATAGTCGGTACGGAGGGCCCAGACGTGATAAACGGAACTAATGGCGCCGATGTGATTGTCGGTCTGAGAGGAGACGACGTTATCAACGGTCTCGGCGGAGACGATGTGATATGCGGAGAACTAGGCTTAGATCAGCTATCTGGCGGCGACGGCAACGACATGTTATTTGGTGGAAACGCAAATGACGTTCTTTCTGGCGACGGTGGCAGCGACATGCTATGGGGAGGAACGGGATGGGATAGGCTGGCTGGCGGGATTGGAAATGACACACTCCGCGGCGGGATCGGAAACGACAGGCTTGCTGGTGGAGACGGAGACGACAAGTTGTTTGGTCAGGAAGGTTTAGACCGGCTCGATGGAGGCGCCGGCAGCAACCAACTTGTTCAGGACTGAGGCGATGAAACCGAAGCCCTAGATGGGATTCGGACCCATGACCTAAGGTTTACGAAACCTTCGCTCTGCCAGGCTGAGCTACTAGGGCGCTCTTTTTCAATGACGATACGAGCAGTATTATAATCATTCTGAATAGTCGATCTGTCAGTCTAAGTCGCCTTAGCCTGTTATTTGTGCGGCGTCCATGCGATCCAGGATGACCCGTTTGCCTTTCCGCAGCAGATAATTTCAGATCGAAAGTACCGAAGACTCTAGCGTAACTTGATGTCATTTTATTTTAATAAACGAACGATGCTAGCTTCCAAGATGACGGACATCGATGATAAGGTAAAGGCCGGTGCCAATGCTCTTAAAAACAAAATTGAGGATACGTCTCGCGACGTGAGGGCGGAGTATGAAAAGGAAAAGATCAAGGAAATGGCCAATGACGACAGCCGAGAACTGGGGGATCGCTTTGATGACGCGGCAGAGAAGGCTGAAGCCGGTGCGAGGGCAATTGCGAACAAGGTAGAAGACGCGTCTCGTGATCTCAAGAAAGAATACGAAAAAGAAAAGCTCAAGCGGATAGACTAACCCTCTTTTTTTCAAGCGCAAAAAAGTGCGCGCTCATCAGAGTCCGCCTACTATTGGGCCGTGTAACGCGCTTAAACCTCTATTTTTCACGATTGCGAGCAGCGCTATCGACCGTTTCGTACACGCTTCTCGCCTCGGAAATAGTCTCGCCTACTTGTCGGAGCGTGCCCGATCGCCTTGATTCCTTGGCAGCCAGCCTCAACTCGTCTGTCAAACTCTTTATCGACTCAAGCATTTCGCGAACTGCCAATGAAATTTCGCGGACTTCCTGAAATCCCCCTGGCTTGCCACCCTCGCCCTTTAGCGTATCAATGGTCCCCCTTGTGCTTACTATCAATCCCTTGGCTTCGTCAATTATTCCCGTGGACTTGATCTCCTTAACGGCATTGCTCATTTTTTCCGAAGCGCTGTTCATGTTGTCGGTTATTTTCGCAATGTTTTCGAGGTTCTGCTGCCACTCTGGCGTTTTCATCGTTTCCATGATATCTTTGGCAATTATTGCCACTTCTCTAATCTTGTCAAAGGATTCCTGAACTCCGGGGGTACCAAGCTCTCTCATGATCTCAACCGCATCGGAGGCAGTATCCCGTATGTTTTGTAGTTTGCTCTCTTTTTCAGCCATGTATCAAATGAGTGCTGCCGAATCATTAAGGATTATGAAATGATGATATAGATCAATCTATTGCGCTTCAACATTCGCAGGATATTTTATGGTACGCTTCTTGATCTTGGGCCGTGTGCTGTGTCTCCCGCTATATCTATAGTCATATCTGTGAACTTTGCGGCGCTGGAACAATTGGTAGAAAAAATAAAAGCCAGCGCCAGCGAGTACAAGATTAATTACGCCCCAGGAAACACCTCCGATCGCAAATTCAGAGATAGCGATTGATAGGTTCAGTGCAGCAAAAGCAAGCACTATGAAAGGAAGGTATTTGCCAATCTTTATAACGACAGTAAGCAGCACAATCACTGCTTGCAACCGGGTAGTATCGATTTGGGACATGTTCCTAATAGGAATTCCAGGCATTTAGGTATAGTTTACATCTTGTTCTCAAAATTTCTTTCATAAGAATGGAAACATGACGAATCCATCGACCAGGGATTAAGACAAACGCTTGATGATGGAGCCCGACGCGCGTCGAAATCAGGAAGAGTAATCCAGCAACATTTGAGTCAATTTCGTTACACAACAAGAGATATGAGTCGAACTCGGCTTGAGAGCTCGCGGATACAGTTGGAGGAAGACGAACGTAATAACCGTGAAAGTAAGCAATCACCTTCCGAAATGAAGCCTTTTACGAATCAAGAAATCACGGCGGCGATTCTAAAAATAGAAGAGAATTTAGCCAAGATTACTAAAATGATCTCAGAAGAGAAAAAAACCAGGCCTGATTCGGACGACGCCAAAGTCAATGAACTCGCCAGGATTCGGGCTTGCCTGAAGGATTTCAGGCTGTACAGCTAGCAGATTTGCTATCCTGTCCACGGTCGTGTGCACACAGGTAATTGCATCCTCCAAAGTACAATTCCTTTTCTGCAGTGACTGCCGACTCTGACCTAATCTTGGCTGACCACCGGCACGGTCTTTTCAGAGCGTCTAAGTGCAAGAATCGCCATGATCGCCGACGCGCCGGCTCCAAGGTACATCGCGATTCCTATCATTAGGTTGCCATTGAAGCCGATTAGCATGGCTAGCAATGCTGCAAGAACCGTCCCGATTATTGACGCGATAATATTGACACCCCAGAGCAGGGTAGTATTGTTGCCACTGACGGTATGACTTGCGCTGCTCTGTCCCTCGACTGTGGCCATCCTGATTAGTGATGGGAACTGGAAGCCCATTAGTAGCCCTGGCGGAAATAGCAGGCCGAATGTGAGCGCCGCTCGCAGGGGAAGTTCCTGTGATATAGAAGAGTCAATGATTGTCTGCAGCGAAAACAGATGGAACAGTATCACCCCGGCAAGGATAGGAATCGATACAAAGACCGCTCGGTATGGCCTGTCTCTAAAAAATTTTCCGCTGACGTATGCGCCAATTCCACTCGAAAGCAGGATCGAGAAAAGAATGACGGTCAGGGCCATGATCGGAGTGCCGAGCAGGAGCAGGAATTTTTGAATGAACGTAATTTCAAGGATCATGAACCCGAGCCCAATAAAGGCTGCAAACATGACAAAGTATCTCAGTCGCATTGCCCCGGGCTTTTCGTTGCCCTGTGCAAGTGTCTCTCCGTCGACCCGTTTCGTGCTGGCCCGCCTTGCATGGTAAATCACAACTGCTGACAGCCCGGCGGAAATAGCCAAGACCGTGGCAAGGAGGGTAATCATTTGTGTAGGGACAGGCTCTCGTGAGAAGTAAAACGGAGAGTCGTCCGTAGGCAGCTTTGTGTTTATTCCCATCACAGAGGTTACGTATGACAGGTAATCCTCGCGCCCACCGACGCTAAACAGGTCATCGTACGGCGGCGTTGCGTATGTGTCGCCGAGCATTATCACATCCGCGCTGCTGACCGCGGCCCTTTCTTTTACAAAGTTGAGTTGCTCGCCA
>DATEEE010000226.1:0-4236 GCA_035281285.1 Nitrososphaera sp. | reverse complement strand
CCACGACGACATACTAGAGATTGAGGATGACCTTGCTGCAATTATCGTCCATAGCCCCGAGGACATCATAAAGACGCCGGGCTGCGCGATTGCATTTTACAACCAGCTCGCGCGCAGGCACATCAACATTGAGGACACGGTCAGCTGTTATACTGACACGATCATGCTGGTGAGAATGGACCAGGTAGGCAAGGCCTTTAACGCCCTCACCGACCTTATATCCAACTCGCGCAAGCTGCCCAAGAAGAAGCAGCACCGCTAGGTCGGCAACTACCGCCTACTTCCTTATCCTTACGTACGCCCCGATACCCGCAACGATTGCCGCCGCTGCGATTCCACCGTACGCAAGTGCAGGATTGTGGGGGAATAGTAGCGCTGAGCCGACAAAGAGCGCGGAGGAAAGGACTGCTGCAGCAAACGTCCCGTGACCGCTGCTTTGTGGTCGGCCCACCGGACCTAATGTTTCAAGGTAGTTTTTAAGCAGAGGCGCCACCGTGAGCGAGTCCTGTATGCCTCTCGCAAACTTCTTTGCGGAAACTTTTACTTCTTCAAAATACGCTTCCCTGAGCAGCCCTTCCTCCTCAAGGAGGTTGCCCAGAACTTTGACGAACGGGAACTTCACCTTGTGGTGCTTGTATATTCCTTCGAGGATCGAAGTCATGCGCATGTAGAGCGCCAGGTTCTTTGGCAGCCTGAACGGGAACCTGCTCATGGTCTTGTTTGCAAGCTCGACGAGTGCCTTTACCTCCATCTTGTCGACCTCCCTGCCGTACATCGTCTGGATGCTGAGCGCAATCCCCTTTTCCACCACATACCTGTTGACTGTCGGCTCCAGAGTTCCCAATTCTATCAGCACGTCTACCGTCCTTTCGGGGCTCTTGTCAATTAGACCCAGGTAGAGCCGAATCAACCTGATGCGCGTTTCGGCGTCCAGCCTGCCCACCATGCCAAAGTCGTAGAGTATCAGACGGCCGTCGTCTGCAACAGAGATATTGCCGGGGTGAGGGTCGGCATGAAATATAGTGTGCCGGAGTAGCATCTTGAAAAACAGTCTGTGCACCTTGACGACAAGTGCTTCCCTGTTGATCTCCTTTGCCTCAAGAGCCTGAATGTCTGTGATTTTTGTTCCTGGAAGGTACTCCATAGTCATCACATGCCTGGAAGTTCTTTCGGGAAATACTTCGGGTATGCTGACGGTTCTGTCGTCGCTCAAATTCTCCTTGATGGCCAGGAGGTTGCGCGCTTCTGTCCTGTAGTCCATTTCTTCGTGGACCGTTTCTACGAACTGCGCCAGCATCCCCTCGGCCGAGAAGCGGAGGTTAGGATCGATAAACCGGGTTGCAAGCGGAAGAACCTTCCTAAGGACGTAGATGTCATTTTCTATAACCCGCTCGATGTTGGGACGACTTACTTTGACAATTACCTGCCTGCCCTTGTAGCGTGCCAGGTACACCTGGCCCAGGCTCGCGCCAGAAAGCGCTGAGGGACTGAATTCTTCGAATGCTTCCGGCAGAGGGCCCAGTTCTTTTTCGATTATCGGCCTGATCTCTGGAAACGGCGCAGGCGGAACGTCATCCTGGAGCCTCGACAGAACTTCTAGGTACGGCTGCGGCAGTATGTCTACCCTGGTCGAAAGCCACTGGCCCAGCTTTATGTACGACGGGCCGAGGTCGATAAAGGTCTGAAGCGCCCTCTCAGCATGCCTCTTGTATTTTGCTTCATCGACGTTTTTGCCCTCGCGCCTGACCCACTCGCGCCTGTCGCGCCTGAAATTGAAAATCACGGGCAGGAGCCTAAGCACGACCCTCGCTACATGCAGCTTGGATGGCCGGGCGAAGACCAGCGGCTGTTCGACGTCAGAGATGAACTCATCTGAGCCGATTTGGGAAGGGCTTTCCAACCGCTAGCCTCTCCCCTTTTTCTTCCATGCATTTGTGGCGTCGTGGGCGAACCTGGCGGCGGCAGACCCCGCAACGTACCCTGCCACCGCGGCATCGATTGCCGCGTCCTTTTTCGTCTTGCCCTGCTTCACGCCATTTTCATAAACCGCCCTGCCCACTCTTCTTGCGGCAAATGCCGCTGCTGCAGCTCCTGCAATGTATTCTGGAGCGTCAACTACCAGATGGCCAAGTGGGTTCCTCAACGGATCTACCCTGTCCATGTGGACGGTGTAGTGCGAATCATAATCTCTAATGTGGAGGTTGCCATAGCGGTACTGACGTCTTGCTCCCTTTTTTCCGCCGATTACGGTCTCCTTGAGCTCTATGATTGGCCTTACCGACTTTGGCACGACGATATTGCCGTCATCGTCGATAAATTCCACAGGCACCTGATGGAGCCAGAGCGAATATAAAATTAGCGAACAGTTTAATCCGACTCGCCTCGCATGCATGTGAGATGAGGAGTAAGGTCAGGCTTATCGAAAGTAGGAATCTGTATTCAGGAGTCGTGTCTCTGAGAATGGACAGATTTTCGCTAAATGGCAGGGTGGTTGAGAAGGAGATCGTGGAACACCAGCCTTCGGTCGGAATCGTGCCCCTGATCGGTCCAGACTCGGTTCTTCTGGTGTCGCAGTACAGAAGGGCCGCTGGAAAAACTCTACTTGAAATCCCTGCGGGCAAGATCGAAGTAGGAGAGACTCCATTGCGGGCAGCCCGGAGGGAGATGGCCGAAGAGATTGGGTTCAAGGGAAGGCTCGAGCCACTGATGAGCTGGTACCTTGCGCCTGGGTACGACACTGAATACATGCACGTCTTTGTGGCCACGCAACTTCGAAAAATATCAAGGCGCGCGGAGTTGGACGATGATGAGGACATTTCGGTAAAAAAGCTTGGAATCGATGCAGCGATCCAAAAATGCTTTGCGGGCGAAATTCGAGACTGCAAGACGGCCGCTGCGCTCATGGCATACAAGCACAGCAAAGCCTCGAAAAAGTCCCGATGATTCCCTGTGTCCCTGAACTGCGGGTTGATCCCACCGTTACTCGGCGATCAAGACTTGGCCACGGCATCAATGGCCCTTGCAAGCCTGAAATCGTAATTGCTTATTCCGCCAATGTCGTGTGTTACCAAATCAATTACCACCCTGTTGTAGACGTTGGACCATTCGGGGTGGTGGTTCATCTTCTCGGCCTCCATTGCGACTCGGGTCATAAAGCCAAAAGCCTGGATAAACCCCGAGAACTCAAACTTCTTGTGAAGCTTGCCGTTCACTATCTGCCATCCGACGAGCTCGGCTAGTTCCCTGGATATTTCGCCGTCGGTCAGACGGCTGTATTCTTCCTCTGACATGAAAAAGGAAGTGTCGGCATGCCTAATACGTCTTGCCTGCAAAGATGGACGGTCGCCTGGAGGCCACGATTGCAGCTATGACTGCCATTGCGGCAACAAGTGACATGACGCCGAGCGGGAATTCGGGCACGACAGTAATGGCGGATTCTACCGACTCTGCACTGCCCTTGATCTTCTCTACCTTGACTGTGAACGGGCCCTGAGCAGCGAAAGTAACGTCCTGGGACGAAATGCCCTCTGGAGTGGTGACGCCACCAGCTCGCGTGACCTGGTTTCCACTAGCATCCGTAATCACGAGCTCATAGGTTGCCGCCGGGATTGGATTTCCTGCCTTGTCGGCAATGCCAACTCCGAAGGTGACTGGCTGCTCTGGAAATATCTGTTCAGGCCAAGTGAGAGAGACCCTGTAACTTTCAGACTCGGGTGCCAGCTGCACCAAGCGTATCTCGCTTTCTGGATCGGGAGGTCTCAGCGAAAATACGACGTCCTGCGGCGACCTGTTCTCGGCACGAACCTTTTCAGTAATGTCGTTCAAGTTCTGTTGGGAGACTGTAAAATGTACGACGGCCGAGTCCTCTCCAGACAGTCGGGTCGGAATGGTAAAGACTGGAACGTCGAAACCATTGACCTGGCCGCGGAGCGAATCCTTGTCAAAATCCGCAAGCTCTTTCGGGATAAAGACCTCCGAGTGGAGCATGCCTACCCTGCTCGGCAGGTCCGATGTCCAGTTAAAGGGCATCGAAAACTCGATTGTCTTGGTTTCTTGGTCGTAGCTGGAGTTTTCGATTCCGCCGTAGTAATTCCTGATCTTGACTTCGTGGGTCTGGCCGGCCTCGGACACGCTTATCATTTCTTCCCTGCCTGGAGTTACCCAAACATCGTACTTGAGCGGGTCGGCAACTTGGGTCTTTGGCGTGTCGACCGTCCAGATCTCGACAAATAAGTT
>DATEEE010000225.1:0-7150 GCA_035281285.1 Nitrososphaera sp. | reverse complement strand
CCAATGTTACATACATCCTTAATTGCCAGTCAGCCGTCTTTTTCCCCATGATCGTAACGAGTTTTACGCAAAAGCTGGTCCTTTTGGTGATTGGACTTGCAGCAGGCAGCAGTATCGTGGTGCCCGCGGGCTACGCGTCGTTCCATCCCGTAACTTCAAGTGAAATACAGGATGGGACGATTCAGTCGGTGGATATCGAGGACGGAGAAATCAAGGCAGCAGACATCGGGACGGGTCAAGTAAAGGCAGCTGAAATTGCCCCAGATTCGGTTGGTGCGAGCGAACTACAAGGAGTAACCAAGCTGGTATTCACCACGTGCACCGTAGATTATGCAAATACTATGCCGGGGAACTTTGCTTCCGATGACTGTGTCGTTCCGGGGCTTGTATTGAACGACAAGATTATGGCCACGCAAAAGACGATTGACAGTCACATGTCGTTTGAAGGCGCGTTTGCGGGGCTTGACGTGTCTGACAATGTGGTAATCCGGATCTACGCCAAGAACACGGGCGACGAAGCGCATAATGCTGGGCCCATGGAATACGCCGTAATAGTGTATCGCTGACACCTGACGTAAGTTGAAGTTGTCCGGGACTCTGATCGAAACAGTCCGGTCGCTAGGGGCCACTCCAATTGAACGGTATATGTTTACTCGACCTTCCCTTCCAGTCCCAGCTGAACCCCATGGCTTCCACCTTGTTGGCAGCAGCGCGACCCCAGGTAGCAACAGTACCGGGGCCGGTCTCGCTGCCAGGAGCATTTAATGTCTGAACTCGTTTGCCTGGCGGCGTCATGGGCCCTGTCAGCGCTTCGGCTTGAGCCACAACTTTACCAGGTATCTCAGCACGCCAGTACGCTAGGTCGCTAGCTATTTCGAACTTGATTGGAGCAAATTCGATTCCCCGCACTTCACCGAATACCTTTGATAATTCGCCCATAAACCCGCCTGCCTTTCCGGTGAATATGTTTTCGAGCGCCTTACGTTGCATCTCATCGGCCCGCTCGTCAAAGTAAAAGCCCATGGTGGCTTTTGACTCCCCTGCCCAGATGTTTCCTTTGAAGCCTCCAACCATTATCACATTCAGCCCTCCGAGCTCGCTCGGGCCATAGCGGCCGTCATTGATGTGGTAAGCAAGGACTCCTTCACAGTCTCCAAATGTTGGCGCTTGAGCGAAGGTGCATGGACAAGGGATACCGCATTTACAGACATCGAACCAATCTCCTGAAACACTCCATTTCGGGACTTGATCAGCAGTCATCGAGAAAGTCAACTAATCGATAGTATTTATGCTTGCATTCAATGTAAGGATAAAATACTTCAAATCTCTTATATGAAAACTGGCTGCAAAATGTGAACTGCGGATCGAACCTTGACCAAGTCTGAAGATCGGTTGTTCATGTTAGATCTCGCGGTTATACAGCTGATTGCAGGCATTCTCGTGACCCTTGGCTCCACACTTTTCGCAATTAGCATCGGCTTCGGGCTCTCTATCCCCCCAACGGTGAAGGAAATGTTAGGCGAATTGATTGCAATGAAACTAGACGGGATCAGCGCAGTCGAACAGGAACTTTTCCAGTCATCCATCAACACCTACTTGCTGCTGCTCGCGACTATTGGCGTTGGGTTCATAATAGCAGGCGTTCTGTTTGCCGCGGCCAGGATGAACTCTATGAAGCGGCAGCTGAGGAACGATTTGCCCGAGCGAATCGCAGAAGAGCCAAGGCGATCAGCAAGTGAAACGTCCGAAGCTTGATTCTGACTGCTGATTCAGAATCGATCAGCCAGCTGATTCGCTGCGCCTTTTCTGCTGGCCATCTCATGCTTCTTGTTCGAGAAGGTCAGTTTCAAAAGCAACGGCTTTTCCGGGGTCTGAAGCATAAATGACATGGTGGTGGTTTTTCAGCAGACCTGATATCCAGGATTGCCTCATCGTCGGTTCTATCTTGTCGATGTCATAGTAGCACAGCTGTGAGCACTCGAAGGACTCGAAATTTGCTTGGCCCGAATGCTCGAGTTCGATCCCAAGCTTCATTCCTTGTAGCGTTTCAATGTCCGTTATGGTCCTCCCGGCAAATCTGAAAGGTGGCTTCATCCCCCTGGTAGCCTCGTCCCTGATCTTGCGAAGCGTCGCCAGGGTGTCCACCTTTGCTGAATCGGACCTATCGATCTGGTATACGCGCAATGTGTTAGCATTCTTGTGCAAGTCGACATCAATCCCACTGTCCCGCATCGCGGATTCGATTGTTACTGGGTCGTCTGGAGCAAAGAGGATGCAGGATTCTCCTTTTTTCAACCCGTTCGAGAGGTATCGGAATATCACGAGGTTTGCGTATTTTTGATCGTCGAACAAGAGCAAAATGTGGTTGTTTCCCTCCAGCTTATCCACGAATTGAAGCGGACGATATTCTCTTTCAGTGCTCAAAGGTTATCCTCCGGAATGTCCAGGTACTTTACCCCCATTTCGGCTACAAAGTCCCTGATCCTGTCGTAATCTTGTAGGAACTCTCGTCCCTTCTCTGTTATTCTTATGGGATCAAGCGAAATCATTTTCCTCCCCTCCAATTCATCTAGATACCGAGCCAGTTTGTCGTACGCAAGATTGCTCAGGGCCTGTACTCGGGTAGGTTTAGCCTCGCCATCAGCTAGCTCTCTCGCTATGGCATTAAGGACGTCGCTATAGATTTCCATCTTGCTCCGTTTCGGCTTCGGCAAATTCCATCTGCCCTTGTGTCTATTTAATTACCCCTCCCCTTGGGGCGTAATCAATTTTATGCTGCGACGTAAAATGGGCCTATGGAAAACACAAAGCGCGTTTCCGAATTGCAAAAAGGCAATCACCTGCAGATGTTCCTTTACAGGGCGCCCAAGCAAAACCATGACGCTATAGTTGCGAACCTAAAGAAGTTCGTGCCCTGGTTCGAAAAAAATGATGTCGGCTTGAATTACTACCAGCTGGGCAGTAGCGAGAAGATGGATGGCATGGAGGATATTGGAGCTGCGATATCCGCGGGAAGCGACGAAGAAGTATGGATGGAACTGCAATATTTCAGGGATCGAAAGCACTGTGATGACATCTACGCAAAGATGATGACGGACAAGGACCTCGAACCCCTTGGAAAGGAATTCTTTGGCCTAGTCAGCCAGGGAAAAAACCTGATTATGGGCGGTTTTTCGCTCCTCAAGCATGACTAAATACAGAGCTGGCCCCGTCCCGCCGCCAATTTCTTTTTTGACCATAAAGTGCCATTGACCCATGCTTACGACCAGATCAGCAAGAAAAATCTATTTAAGCCCATGTGTCTGAAGGGATAACGTCAAATTAAAATGGCCAGGACTTCACGACCAGCTGTAAAGACCCTGACGATCAACAGGAGCAGAGATATCGTAGTCGAAAGGCTGGTAGAGAAATGCGCTGACGGAAATCATGGCAGGTGCACTGGATGGGCGGTTCTGAGGAAGGAGCATTCGCCGATCAATGCCAACTATTTTATCAAATGCACTTGCCAGTGCCACAGAAAAGGTCACCGAGTCGCCAAAAAGAAGGTCTTCAAGGTTCGTCGTAAGGTGATACGCAGAAAGGAAGTGGCAAAGAAGACACGAAAGGCGAAGAGATCTCGCAGAAGATAACGTCGACTTTCTTTCAGACGCTCGTAAGGCGAGTTCGGCAGTGTTGCGCGATTGGATCGAGAACGGAAAGCAAACGCCCCAGACGGCGTTTCAAATTGAATCTATTTTCTTGTCGAGAGAACCTTGATGGCGTTTTCGTACTCCTTCAAGGTGTTAATCGGGACCCAGTTCTTCGTCTCGATGAACATGCTTGCGAGGCGCTGGTCGCTCGCCAAGCGAGGCAACACGACTGATTCAAATTCTACCGGCATGGGATTGTCAAGATCGATGTGCTCGCGGATTATTTCGTAGGTATCCGGCTCAAATGCGTACATGCCAATTGAAGTCGCAACATTCACCTGTGGCTTTTCGGTGAACTTCATTACTATTCCGCTTCCATCAACTTCCGCGACGCCATAGGGGTATTCCGTACCAGGAACTAGGACTATAGTCGCCGACGTCGCATTCTTGCGCATCGAATCCGCATGATGCATGAGAAGACGGGAAAATATCCTGTCCTCGGTAACGATGTCATCCGGAAAAACCACTAGACTCCGTTTTGTAGTGTCAATCTTGTTGTTTACAAGGGCATGCTTGAACGCCTTGCCCTTGCCCCAGCCGATTGCATTCACAGGATCGATGCTATACGTCACCTTTATCCCGTACCTTGACCCGTCACCTACGTGGTCCATTACCATGTCGGCCTTGTGGCCCAGCATCAGGACAAAGTCTCTGAAACCCTCCTTTGCGAGTGCTTCGATCGAAATGTCGATTAATTTACTGCTAGAAATTTCGAGCAGACATTTGGGAACGTCCATGCCGAGCCGCTTTGCTTTTCCTCCAGCGACAACGATAACTTGAGTCCTGTCTACCAGCTCGTCATACCATTTTTTCATCGCCAATCCAACATCATTACTCCATGCTAGTTAATGAAACCTTCTTCAACTGCTCGATATTACGTACGGGACCGGGGTCGATGTTTCTGGATGTGGCCAGATACACGCTTACAAAGTCGCCAACGTAGCAAAGCGATAGCAACTTGGCAAGTTCCGATCTTCCCTTTGTCCAGAGGTCATAAACAATTGCCCCCTTGCTCTCGGCCAACTGCTTTGTGGCCTCTACCTTGCTTTCCATCTTCGCCTGATGCTCCCAGCCAGAATCGCGAAGAAGCAAAAGTGCGTATTCTCGTGCCTGTGCACTGTCAGATGAATTCCACGACTCTATTTCATTATGAAGGAGTTCGGGGAACACGTCGTAGTAGCAGTGTGACTTGCCGTTTTCATTCATCTGCTGCTTCCACCTAACAGCAATAACTTCGGTGAATCCTGATTCGCCATAGATAACGGGAAATCTTCCTACAAGTGATTGCGCAAGCAGGCGGGCAGGGTTGTTCTTTTGCAAGACTTCTGGACCGCATTGAGATTTAATCTCGTCAAGTACGCTTATGGTTTCCTCGACGTCTGAGTCGAACGAACCAGTGAGCCCCAGTTTATTCAGAGCTCCGAGTGCCGAAATAAGCATGAAGCCTAGCGTCGCGCGCGGAAACCCGTTCTCCGGAACCCTAATCCAGGGAATCGCGTTACGTGAGCAAAAGTCGCCCAGCTCGAATGAGGAAGTGATAACCAAGTTTCTCGCTCCCGCTCCGATCGATGCGTGCAGGATTTCGAGTGTTTCCCTCGTTTTGCCAGAGTACGTTATCGACAGGACGAGCGTTTCACCGTCTACAAAAGCTGGAAGGTTCGTGCTTTTCTGGACGTGGATCGGGACGCGTGATTCTCGCATCAGCACCCTGACAAAATCGCCAACTACCCCTGAGGCGCCCATTCCGGCCACGACCACACGAGAAATCCTGCCCTGTGGCCGTGTGAGGTCAGTTAGGTCGTTTCTAACGAGGTCAAAAGCCGAAGCTAATTGAGAAGGGAAATCCATTACTTTCTGCATCATTGTAACGTTTTCCTCTTTTAGAGGGACGGTAGTCAATACAACAGAGAGCAGTTTGGACAAGAAAATAAAGAACTATGGATCAACCCGCCATCTGTTCTGTATCTAGTGCTGCATATCATAGCTACCATAGGTAAATTATCTAGCCAATGAGCAAGTGAAGATACATTTTCTCTATTTTCCCAATAATGGTACGGCATGACATGTAGTAAACTATAGTCTGGCCAATTTGGCGGTATCGTCGTTAAACCCCTACGGTACGAGGCTTTAGCCGGGCACGAGCGAAGGAAGTCAGAATAACCACGGACAATGCCAAATGCATTACGACCGCTGCCTGTAGGTTCGGATTTTGCAGTAGTGCGGGGATATTTCTTTCAAGATGTCTAGCATCACTTCCTTCCATAATCAGCGGCAGTAATAGACCGCCGAAGGAAGCGAGGACGACAAAGAGGATGATTGGCAAGACCGGAAGCAGTGCGAGGTACGACTTTTGCTGTGAAAATAACTCATGATTTCGCAGACCCATGACAACAAAGATCGCCAAACCTGCAGCTTCGAGCGCAAGATTGACGGGCGAAAGAATTGGAAGGGCAAGACCCAACCGCGGTTCAACGAAGGGCCAAAAAATACTGGTCCTGCCGACGATCAGGTCGCCTAGGAGGATATGCTGCACGACAGCAACAAAGTAAGGTATCGCACGTGTTTTGTATTTCGCAAGTAAAGGGATGAAGACAATTGTCCAAACGAGAACGCTGTGCGTGAACGTCCTGTGCGGCACTCCAAAAATTCCGAGTACCAAGTCGAAATCGGGAATCATGCCAACGAAGAGCAAGAGGTAAAGATTTGGGCGAGTTCCCACGCCGTACCCCGCTAGCCTGCCGGTGACATAGGCCCAACACGCGTGTCCGAGGAGTAGCAACTTATTGCAGATAGAGTCAGGGTGTATTTCATATAACTCTGCTGCCGTTTTCTGCCTATTGCTGCACTAGACTGCCCGGTGAACATAGCTCCGGTGGTCGGAACTGCCAGCACATCGAGACCCGCGCTTTCCAGGGCCCATTGGAATTACGACACCTCTATTATGCGGTAGTTGCGATCCGGCTGATTGCAACGATTAGCGATTAACTGGAGGAACCCTCCGGAGCCCCGCTGACCTCCAGAAAGCAAAATGGTAACTGGCGTCTTGTCACCTCTTGAGAATAACTCGGTTCCGGAGGCCGAACTTCGATCATCGCATTTAAAGCTGGACGGGTGATCTGCCTACACACACAACCGTTTAGATTGTTTTTTCGCAAAAATACACAACATCAAATGAGAGGTAGACAATCAAACGGATTCAACCGATCAGTCGGTACGGATTCGGCCAGAGTTTTACTGGGACTGACGCTGTCAGTCATACTGGCGGCATCCGTTGTTCCCGCAACATACGCGGCAGAAACCTTCAGAACCTTCGAAGGAAGTACCTACATAGAGGTACCAAACTCTCCGGGCCTGCAACTTGACCAATTCACCTTAGAGGCAAAGTTCAGGATATCAGACAACCATAGCGAGCGCGGATATCTGATAAGCAAGGCCGCTAGTGATGACGGCAACATTCACCT
>DATEEE010000224.1:0-22836 GCA_035281285.1 Nitrososphaera sp. | reverse complement strand
TCCGGAAGCGGATCGGTCGAGTTTTGTGCGGTGGCGCGGAGCGCCTGTCCCCCAGCGATGCTGGCAGCAACTAGACCCATCGCAAGTATGCCTGCGATGAGCCCGAGGTTTCTCTTGTTTGCAAATTCCGGCTCTGACATTTCGTAATATGCTACGGCGGGTGCTTAGCTAAGCCTTCGTTTCAGAACAAGGCCAGCCTTCCCGTTCGCAGTTTCAGAACAGTGCAATAATATGGCAATCGACGAACTATTGGAGCGCTCTGACGCTGAACGTAGGTCTGTCGCAGTCTAAATTTCTCAAGTTCCCGGGCGCGCCCTCGCTTGTCCTGACCTGAGTCACTTGGGGAGTTTGGCCCCCTGGAACGCCTCTATTTCGAGAACACGAGGGAATTACGGGCGTTCTAAACTATAGAATTAAGACACTAGGCATGTATATCAGAGCAAAGAGGACTGTTGGAACGGAAATGGCAAGATACTCGATGCTTGGAATGGCAGGCGCAGGAATCGCAGCTGCCTTTGGGTTCATATTCGCTTTAGGGTCACTAGGGGGTTCCGTAATTCCGCAGCCGCCAGAGGTGGGAGGACCGGGAATATTCGTGGTGCCAAACGGCACGGCGCCAAACCCGTTCGTTCTGGCTGGAGGGCAAGAGCTCAAGAAATTCGCATCGACCGACGAATTGAGGACTTTCCTGCAGAGCGTCGAGCAAAACCGCGCCCAGCTCCAAGAGGTCACGGACTTTGGGTTCCCACAAGCACTAGTGCTTACTGACCGCGCAGAGATGGCAGGAGCTCCCGCGGCTCCGATGGGGTCGGAAGCTGATGGCATGAATTTTGCGCGAACAACTCAGCCTGCTGATGATTTCTCAAAGACCAACGTCCAGGTCGAGGGAGTCGACGAGGCTGACTTTATGAAAAACGACGGCAAGTTCGTCTACATACTTTCAGGCGACACCCTTACTATTGTGGACGCTTATCCAGCTGAGGGAGCCAACATCGCAGTCAAAGTAGCCTTTGACATACAGGAAGGTCAGTACCTGCAAAACATGTTTTTGCGCAACGACACACTGGTCATCTTTTATCAAGAGTATGGCGAGGAATACGTGATTCAGGAATACGACTACAGGCCAACTCCATACTATTCACAGAAAACACACGCGCTCTTGATGGACGTTTCGGACAGAGAAAACCCTCGGATCGTGCACGACTACGAAGTGAGCGGAAACTACAACAATGCAAGGATGATCGGGGGACAGGTCTATCTGATAACAACAAGCGACCTGTACAACTACGGCTACCCCGTCATTCCCAGGGTAATAGAGTCGTCAAGTATCATAGTAAGCCCTGACATCTACTATTTTGATAACCCTGAACTTTACTACTCTTTCAACACCGTCACGTCAATAGATCTCGATGAACCAAATTCGGAGGAATCCGTCCAATCACAGACCTACATGATAAACCCGTCCTCCACCGTCTATGTCTCGGAGGACAACATCTATGTCGCCTACGAGAAGAACATGGCGTATCCTTACTACCAGGAAAGGCACACCAGAGATAGGTTCTTTGAAGTCGTGGTGCCCCTGCTCCCGGAGGATGTCCAGCAGGAGATAAAGGATATCGAGGCCGACACTTCGCTGAGCCCCTCAGAAAAATGGGAAATGGTATCTCAGCTTCTGCAAGACACTTACAATCGGATGTCAGAAAATGATCGAAACGAACTGTTCGAGAAGATACGCTTGGCATTGGACGATTACGACGCGAGTCTATTCAAAGAAACTCAAAAGACGGTCATCCACCGAATCGCCATCGACGCCGACGGCCTGATAGAATATGGAGCGCGGGGCGAAGTGCCAGGCAGGCTGCTCAACCAGTTCTCAATGGATGAGAGCGGCGAAAGGTTCAGAGTCGCGACTACTTCAGATTTCTGGTCACCGCGTGGGAGCTCCATCCTCCACAACAATGTCTACGTCCTTGATGAAGACATGGAGATAGTGGGCGAACTGGAACAAATCGCAAAAGGCGAGTCAATCTATTCGGCAAGGTTCATGGGCGACCGGCTCTACCTTGTGACCTTCCAGCGCATTGACCCATTCTTTGTTATAGACCTGACTGAAGACGAGCCCAAGATACTCGGAGAGCTAAAACTTCCGGGATATTCCAACTACCTTCACCCATACGACAACGATCACGTTATCGGCATCGGAAAGGAAACCAAAGAAAACGAATTTGGAGGAGTCCAGATCCTCGGAGTCAAACTGGCGTTATTTGACGTGTCGGACGTTCGCAATCCCACGCTTGTGGACGAATACGAGATAGGTGGTAGCGGGACGGAATCAGAAGTACTCTACGACCACAAGGCACTGCTCTTTGACAGGGAAAAGAACGTCCTTTCATTGCCTGTAACGGTAATGCCTGACGAGCCCGTCTACACCGAAGGAGGCGCGTACATACAGCCGAAAGTCTGGCGCGGATTTTATGTGTTCGGAGTTGATGCCGACGACGGCTTCAGTCTAAAGAGCAAAATCGAGCACTTCAGTGGTACTAACGACTACTACTTCTATGTCATTCAGGGGTCAAGGTCCTTCTACATCGGCGACGTCCTTTACACGATGACTCTCAACAACTTGCTGAAAATGAACGACCTGCAAGACTTCAGCGACCTAGGTGAATTGGACATCGGTAGCACCGGGGGCATCATTAAATATCCCGAACCACTTTCTGATACTGCGAGCTCGGAAGAGTCAGAGCCGCCTCAGTGATGGGCCACTTCAATTTTCCGTTGGCAGACCGAGCCTGAAAACCTCCATGCACAAGTAGTAGATCTATTTGTCAGATTTTTCAAATCAACAATGACTTTAGTCACTGTTGAAGCCTCTCAAATAATGTCTGAAATAGACAATGCGACGCTGGTCGAAAGCGCACTGGAAATGCAACCATTAGAGCAAGAAACTGCCCCCGCTGCTGAGCCGGTCATCGAATCGGCCGCTTCCAATACCGTATCGAATCAGGAAGCAATGACCGCCTTGGTGCTTGGCAGGGTAAAGAAACAGTCCAAGCAAATCGAAAATGTCACTAGGATTGTCTCCCAGCTGCCTCCGCAAGTCAGGAACCTAGAAAAGCGGCAGTCAAGGCAAGCAAAACAGCTCTCCCTGCAGATTAGGGCGCTCCAGAATCAGGTGAAGCAAATACAAAAGAGGGTAGCGCGCATAAAGATTGGCTCCACTAAGGTGAGAAAAAGAAAGTCAACCCGGAAAGCTACCAAGAAGACTAGACGGCGTTAGATCAGGAATAGAATTTAGAACCGGCAACTGGAAATAGAGTTGCGCCGCAACTGGGTTCATACCAGCCGGTTTCCCTGTTGATCATTTCTTAATGTTAGACTTGGTCAAGAGTTAGAGTGCAGCCGTTATTTCTTGATCGATGCACCTTTTATCTCACTCAAAAAACCCAGGAATGAGATCTGATGCTCCTTCTGGCACTTTGCACATACAAGCACGGCCGCCTGGCTGTTGTTCCCGCCGACCACTCTGTCTATGTATTCAATAGTCTTTCCGCACTGGCACTGGAACTTTCGCGGAGCCAAACGGACTTCACATCATTTCGCAGGGTTTTATATCTTTAGGGTTGAACGGCGTCCAAGCTTCACATCCTACCCTCCATCCGCTTATCGTAGGCCTCGATTATCTTTTGAAGCGCGCTGTCTTCCTCTTTCACCGCAACCGTGAATTCATCAAGAAATCCATAGTCTGACACAGTCTTCAAGGCATTCAGGAATTCTTGGTTGTGGGCCGCTTCCAGACTTACCACCACCCCTGTAAGTGATTTTTCAATCGCAGACCTCACAAGGAGTTGCTGAATTATCAGCCTGCCGTACCTGCTGGAAGCAAAAAAGCGTCTAAACACGTTCATACGTTCGCTTGTACCCATTTGCGAGAGTTCTTCCCTGCTGGGGAGATGGAATGCTGTCCGCATGGCAGTTGGCTGATGCGCTGCGGCATAAGAACATGACGCCGGCTCATTCGTTTGTTTCCGCAGAGTAGACCCTTCGGTGTTCCCGGTACCCTCGCTCGTCCGATAGACGCCAGCGCTTGCCACATGTTGAACATGATATTTCCTTATTTCCAGCCGAGAGCTCGAGCTCGTGGTGGCTGCATCTTATCTGGTAATGGAGCTTTAGAGCTTCCATTTCCCTCAGGGTGTCGATATGCCTCACAGAGTTTTCCGACAAGCCATTTCGGGCTTGAAAGGGTAGGCAATATATTCCAACTTTCATGACTATTGTATAGCGTACAAGAGCATCGCAAACCTGGAAAGCACCAATGATTCCTGCTATGCCTGTCAATTCTAGATTCAATCCTCAGCAAAGAATGATCCAAAGCTAATCAAATCCGGATGCTCAACAAACAAATAACCCGGAGTGCGGCTCGCTAATAATGTCACAAGGCGAACCGGTATATCTGAAGTACCAGAATTTACAAGACATGCTAAAAGTCATAATCTATTCAGCGCAGTCAATGCTCGGCGTAATCCCTATGCTGTGTTACATTAACCATGGTGGCAGACACGTACTCTTTATACAGACTGGCGCAGTAGGTGGCCTGACGGTCCACTACGTAGTTCAGAATGAAAAGCCTGCAAAGAAATTCATCCAGCTCAGGAGGCTATCGGGCGAATATTCACTTATTGATTCGATAGGATCTGATGCCCAGTCGCTGTACATTCCTATTCTTAGCGTTGAAAAATCCACGCTGTCATTCCCATTCTGATCGCTTGTGCTCTGGTGTCGCACAATCCGCGCAGTGCCCGTGGGAATGCCGTAGCCTCGTAGCGCAGTACGACGGAAAGGTTTTTGGGGAATCTGCTAGCAGGTTACTCATCCGCAAAAAGAAACAGAGAAGCATCAGAGAAAAAGCCGCCAACGAGGTATCCGAAGCCGAAGTGCGAGCCGTGCTAGAGGCGATCAGGAATTACCATGGATATCCAAAGCTGAGAGAACTAGGGGCTCTCGTGCCAACATTGCGCCCTTTCAAGCTAAATGTTGTCGTCAGATACTTGGAAAGGTCTGGAACTATTCTTATCGACGACGGCCTCATTGTCTGGAACAGGCAAGCCAAGTCAGAGAGTTCGAGTCTTGCAGATGTGGCAGAACTCAGTCACGAGTTTAGAGAGCTCCTGAAAGGCAAATAGAAGGTCGTACGACGAATTAAGGTCCCGCGCGTCAATGTTCCACGCGTAACAACTTTGTCAAGCTTTGATAGTTTTTATGTTGGCAGAAGCGAACATGTATCCGCACGATCACATGAAGAGCAACGCGATCACGTCTGATCAAATGTACCGAATAGAAGAGAACGGTCACAGTATTCTTGGGATGCGGCGATTCTTAATGATGGAAAACGCGGGCCACGGCGTTGCTGACTTTGTCGCCGCCCGCTTCAAAGGCAGGTTTGGAAAGAAAAAGATCGTTGCTGTATGCGGCGCCGGTAACAACGGAGGCGATGGTTTCGTTGCTGCCAGGCACCTTGCAGGCTATGGGCCCAGCATTACCATTGTGCTTCTCGGCAGCCCTAATGACATCAAGAGCGAAGAGGCGAAGCTGAACTGGGGCATAATCGAAAAAATGAGCTCGATTGAGATAGTCTTTGGCAAGGAACTTACACCTGAATTAAGAAAGATTATTCTGAAGGCGGATGTGATACTGGACGCGGTCTTTGGCACCGGCATTAGAGGCGCAATGCGCGAGCCATACGCATCTACCATTGCCGCGATAAACGCTAACAAGCGCGCATACGTGGTAGCAATAGACGTGCCGTCCGGATTCGATCCAAACACGGGCAAAATCCATGACGTATGCGTCCGCGCGGATGCAACGATCACCTTTCACAGGCTAAAGACTGGCCTGGCTCGCGGTCGCAGGTATACAGGTCCTGTTTATGTAGAACGGATTGGAATCCCGCCTGAGGCTGAGCGAGGGGTTTTGTAGTGCAGTTCAAGGTCGTCCAGATTCCCGTCGGACAGATGGCAAACTACACCTACATTATTGCGGACCCGGAGACCGACTTGGCAGCGATCATAGACCCTTCATGGGACCTTGAAAAGATATTTTCTGCCTTGAAGAGAGGCGGCTGGAAAGCGAAGTACGTCATTAATACTCATAGCCACTTTGACCACGTAATCGGCAACGAACAGGTCTCGGCCACGACAGGCGCGCAGATAATTCAGCACCAGAATTCAAAGCTTGAAAAGCACATTTCGGTCAGCGATGGTCAGCTCATTGAATTGGGCAACATAAAACTCCGCGTGGTTCACACCCCCGGACATTCGGAAGACAGCATCTTCCTTGTTCTCGAAGGGCATCTAGTGTTTACGGGCGACACACTATTTGTTGGAAACATCGGCAGAACTGATCTTCCCGGAAGCGACCCGGCTGCGATGTATAATAGCCTGATAAACGTGGTGTCGAAACTTGATGATCAGTTAGTCGTATACCCTGGGCATAACTACGGGCCAACGGAAACGTCTACGATCGGCCGCGAGAAAAAAACGAACTATGTGATGCAACCCAGATCAAAGCAAGAATTTCTGGAATTGATCGGCGCTGGTGGCTAGTTGCACGAAGACATCTCCGCCACTGGCACCAGGAGATCGATCAAACGGTTTGCCGCCACGAATCCTGCATTTGTTTGCGTAATTTCGTACACCGCGACATGCGAAATCCCCGGTCTCACGATTGCTGGCGCGAATCCCGAACTCGTAAAATACACCTCTCCGGCGGACGCAGAGTTTCTCTACTACGGAAAATGCATGTGCATCAATGGAGTGCCTGCAACACCAGATGGCAAGCCGACACCTGCTCTCGTTTCGCGCACGGCGCTTGCCATGGGCGAATTGCCGGTTCTAGTGGTAGACGCAGGCGTGAAAGTAAAACCCTCCATTCCAGCCATCTCTTTTGGACTAGAGCCGGGTGGTAATATTGCCAAAGGCGACGCGATGCAAGTCGCAGATGCGCGCAGGGCATTTGAATACGGAAAAGTCATCGGCAGGGAGCTAGCGAGGGCATCCGACCTTGTCACTATCGGCGAAAGCATCCCAGGGGGCACCACCACAGCACTTGCCGTTCTTTCTGCGCTCGGCGTCGATGCTGAATTTCGAGTCAGCAGCAGCATGCCTGAGAATCCTCACAAATTGAAGAACAAGGTCGCAGAAATTGCGAGGGAGCGAAGTGGCATCAGAAGCGGAAGCAAGATACCTCCTTACGACGCAATTGCCAAGTTGGGAGATCCAATGATGCCTTCGGTCGCGGGTATCGCCAGCGGAGCTCTGGCCGGCGGCTCCAGGGTAATGCTCGCAGGGGGAACCCAGATGGCGGCTGTGCTCGTACTGCTAAAGCGCTTGGAAGTTCCGCTGGATCGGATCTGCATCGGCACAACGTCATACCTCATTCAAGATTCAACGTCTGACCTAGAGGGCATGGTGAAAGAAATATCCGATACCGTACCAGTTCTTTCATGTGATCTTCATCTCGACGAGTCATCCAAGCCCGGACTCAGGGCATTCGCGGAAGGATTCGTTAAAGAGGGCGTTGGCGCAGGCGGCGCTTCGCTCGCCGCGATGCTCAAGGATAGCAGGATTACGGGAAAAAAGCTCATGAGAGCCGTGGAGAACCAGTATAAGATCTCGATCGAATCGCAGTTGGCTCGGCACTGATTGGCAGGGGCTAGATGCGGACGACCTTATCCAAGCCGTCCAGTCAGCTGAATTTGGGAAACGAAAGCTCGCCTACTCCGCTGAAAAGTTGAGCCATTACGTTTTCCTGCAGCTTGTGGAAATACGACCTGAGTGCAGTCCCATATCCCTGCAGGTTCTGATCTTGGATCGCCTTGATAAGGTATGGGGCCATCCTGGTAGACACCTTTATGTGAAACGTGGTTTTTGCCTTTGCGTCCTGAGTAATAACCAACTCCCTTTTGATTTCCCCGGGTGCAGACCTGACAGCATTGTCATAAATGGCACTGTACGATTTCGCAAGGAACTCAGAGTTCACACCCAGCTCAGCCCCGGACTCTGCAGTTAGCGTATAAGTTTCGTTTGAATCACTGACTCGATAAGTCATTCCGTCTTTGACCTGCCCGTCCATAAAAATAAGAAAAGGAGCTCTAGTTTACCGTGGGGTCATCGAACCTTGATCCGCGAGTACCTCGAAAGAAACCTGCTCGAAGCGTCCACAAAACGCCATCTGCGCCGGGTCGCCCGAGTTATTCCTATGCGGGGGGTCGCCACCACTCTCTCTGGCGCCGCGTTTGCTTCGATGCAAATTTCTGCTCCAGCGAGGGTCATGTCAACACCATTTAACTTGCGATCTATTCCTAATGCCTGAGCTAGTCTCCCTGGGCCAGAAGCAAGCATCCTCAAATCTTCACGGCCTCTATTTGCTCTCATTATCTCCGTCCCTTCCAGCGGTTCGATGGCCCTAAGCAGGACCGCCCCTGCAGGCTGTGAATGTGATTTGGCAGTCACATTAAGACAAAAGTGGTTGCCATAAGTGAAATACACGTACGACCTGCCTGCCGGACCAAACATTACATGGTTTCTCACAGTCGGCCCCATCCGCGCATGGCTTGCCGGGTCGTCAGTCCCCTCATACGCTTCCGTTTCAACTATTATTCCGGCAATCCTGGCGAAATCGCCGGCCTTTGTCATGATATTCCGAACCAGCCTCATTCCAACGAGTTCTCTGGCTACGTCAACTGTGGTCCTAGAATAGAACTTGCTCTCCAGCACCTTGTTCACATGAATTCCTCGAGAGATTGCTTCGAATCCTGTAGAACACCGAGCACAGCGGCCAGCCGTTTCAGGTCAGCCTCCAGAACAGATGAAAGGCTTTTCCTGTATATCGCCGCGGCGGGATGAATGGTCAAAAAGTACTTGCGGCCGCCCTTCTCAATTATCTTGCCTCTGTTCGCAGTTATCGAGCCCCCGCCAAGAAGCGAAGAATATGCCGTACGGCCGAGAACGCAAATAATCTTTGGCTGTATCAGCGCAATCTGCCTATCGAGGTACGGCATGCAGGCCGACACTTCGTCGTTTTCAGGGACTCTGTTGCCGGGCGGCCTGCACTTCACGACATTAGTTATGAAGACCTGAGATCTCTCTATCCCAGCCTTTGTAAGCAGTTCGTCCAGAATTCGACCCGCGGCCCCAACGAATGGCCTGCCTTTCTCGTCTTCACTTCGGCCAGGGGCCTCGCCGACGAACAGTATCTTTGCAGAAAGCTGGCCTTCTCCGGGGACCGCGTTTTTTCGCGTCCTCGAAAGTTTGCAAAGCGGACATCCTTTTACTTCTTCTTCAACTTTTTCAAGCGAGTCTGATCGTGTCAACGACTTTCCTACGACACCTCCTCCTGCACCTTCCTTTTGCGTGCCCACAGTACCAAGATCAAAACCCCAGCGACCACTCCGAATAGAGAGTAAACATATGCATTCGTGATAATAAAACAGGCTTCGCGTTCCCCTTCAATATCGTTTGGGGAGATGGGAGAGCTCTGCATGCTGTTCAAGGATGAAAGGCACTTCACCCCCGCGACATTCAGGTACGCCGCGGATATTCCGCTAGCAGCAGTCACGATCAAGCCTACTTGCAAGTACCTTTTCAACGACAAGGCACAGCTCGGCATCACTTTCCACCCGATCTTATTTGACGGATTATTCCAAGAATTTCGTCGGCATCTTCAGCCTCGGGATTTAGTTCGAGGTACATCTTGAAAGTCAACAGTGCCTGATCAGGCTGACCCTGGTTCATGAGAAGAACTCCTTTGTCTCTTATTGCATCGGGATTATACTGGTCGATGGCGAGGACCATTTCGTTTGCTATTGAGTACTTCTGCATATCCTGTGATTCGTAGTAGCTCCCTTTGAGGTTGTTTAACATCCTCGTCACCACCTGTGAAGCCGTAGCCTTCTCTACGAGCGCACGCGTGAGGGGAATATTCTTTCGGGGAAGCGCCTGGTCCAGAAGCGCTTTCAGCGAATAGTCGTCCATGATTCTTCCGCCGTTGAAGGGGTCTACGATTATTTCTCCGCTGCCGTCTTCGAGTGCATGCTTCAGAAGAAAGTGTGAAGGAAATCCCACTGGCAGCATCTTGAACCCCACGACCTTGGCAACAGCCGAGTACAGGACGCAGAGTGTGATAGGTATCCCCACCTTTCGCTCAATTACGACGTTGAGATAGCTGTTGAGTGGATTATAGTAATCATCAGTGTTGGCCCTGAATTTTTCGGTGCCAAACATGTAATCGTTCAATTTTTCGATAATCACAGTCGGTCGCTTTGGGGAGCTTGTGGTCTTTAGTAGCGAAATTACTTTTTGGCCCATCTCTTGAATTCTGGCAAGGCTTGCAGCTACGTCCAAGTCCGGATAGGCAAGGATTCTTGCCATGTGAAGAGCATAATCAGGAAGTCGCTCAACATTATCCGCGGTTTCAAGTTCGGAAACCACACTCCTTTTCCAATCTAAAAGTAAGGATTCGATACTTCCTGCCACTTTGTTGAATGATTTTACAATCTAAGATATATTTATGTCAATCAGGAGCACGGAACCAGCTGCGCTTACTAATAAAGTATTTTATCACAAAATTTCTTTTGATGTATATTATCTTGCGTCGGTCGGGGATCTAAAATACATCTTGGCTTGTGGAATTTATGCTAAATCCTTTTATTCAAACCTCCTTGCTGTCTGTTCTATGGCAGACGGTAAAGTAAAAATCGGAAAGAGCGAGATTTCTCTGCTGGTTGTTGCTTCGGTGTTGGTAGCAACGATTGGTGCCTCTAGTTTGTTTGGCACCGCGTTTGCTTACGCGCCAGGCGACCCAGAGGAAGTATATCATCTTTGGGCAGATGAAGACGGTGACGGAGTGGCAGACACAGTCACCGATGAAGAAACCGGCGAAGTTAGCCTGGTACCTGCGGCATTTGACACGGGTGACCATGCATGGATGCTCACGTCTTCGGCACTGGTTCTTATGATGACTCCCGCTGGGCTCGCGATATTCTATGGAGGTCTGGCAAGACAAAAGAATTCCGTGAATGTACTACACATGGTTTTCATCACCACTGGTGTAATTGCGATACAGTTCGTATTATGGGGATACAGCCTTGCATTCGGACCGGATGCGGGGGGTTATGGCTTCATCGGAACCCTTGACTGGGCGGGACTTCAGAACGTTGTCCATGACGTTCCATCCAGCCAGTATGCAGTAACAATTCCGCATACAACCTTCATGGTATTCCAGATGATGTTCGCCATCATCACTCCGGCACTGATCGTAGCCTCTGTCGCAGAAAGAATGAAATTCAGCGCGTTTCTGATTTTCATCGTCATCTGGGCAACTTTTGTCTACGACTTTGCGGCCCACTGGACATGGCAGATTGCACTTCCGGACAACTATGGTATGAACGCCGACTATTGTGGCTTCGGATGGACGGGATGCCTTGGCTCGCTTGACTTTGCGGGTGGGACAGTCATCCACATCACGTCTGGCTGGTCCGGATTGGTAGTTGCTCTCATGCTTGGCAGAAGGCTGGGCTATGGAAAGGTCCCGATGGAACCACACAACCTCTCCCTCGTAGTGCTCGGTGCAGCGTTACTGTGGGTCGGATGGTTCGGCTTCAACGCAGGGTCTGCAGGAGCCGCAGCAACTAACGCAGGCAGCGCTTTCGTAGCAACTCAGATCGCGACAGGCATGGCGGCAGTAACATGGTCTCTTATTTCGTGGGGTCACACGGGAAGACCGTCTACTGTGGGAGCGGCCTCCGGCGCAGTTGCTGGACTTGTTGCCATCACGCCTGCTTCCGGCTTTGTGTCTCCAATGTCTGCGATAATCATTGGCATTCTTGCGTCCATAGTTTGTTACGCGGCTGTGGCCTTCAAGAACAAGCGCAAATGGGACGACGCGCTTGACACATGGGGAGTTCACGGAATCGGAGGTCTTGCAGGCGCTCTGCTTACGGGCGTTTTCGCGGAGAAGAGGTTCACTTCCTGGGGCGACGACGGGCTCGCTTTCGGAAACCCTGCACAGTTGTACGAGAACGCGGTCGGAGCGTTTGCAGCGCTAGCATGGGCAATGGGCATAACTGCGGTCATTATCAAGATAATGGACGCGGTATGGCCTGGAGGAATAAGGGTAACTCCAAAGGAAGAGGAAATTGGCCTGGACCTTGCCCAGCACGGCGAAAGGGCGTACGTAATGTAGGGAAAACCCCTCCCTTTTTCTCTTTTTCTTTAATCTCTCTCGACAATCTTATATTCTAGCTAACTGGTTACTGGATTTAGTATGAGTTCTCGTGGCAAGTTCACGACGGGCCAGACATGGGGAGCCTTAAAGAAAGCCTGGAAGGGTTACAAGATTGCCAAGGTGCAGCAGGACAGAGCAAAAATGACAGAGTACGCGCAAAAAATCAAGACCCTCCAGGGCGAACTGGGGATAAGGCAGTCGACGTTCCCCGAGGTCGGAGTATAACACCTGGAGACGTTCTATTCGTAAACCTGTACAACCTTGGTCCCCAGTTTGACAAGCATCGGACCGATGAACGTTGTAAGAGCTACCGCCATCCCAATTATGGGAAAGAGTGTATGACTTATCACTCCCAGGTCTTGGCCGGCCTTTAACACTATGAACGAGAACTCGCCGAGCTGAGCCATGCTCAGTCCAATGCCAAGGGCGAATGTCTTGTCAAAACCAAAAACCCGCGCACCCGCATACACCCCTCCGAGCTTGCCAAGAACCGTTACGACCGTGATGATGACGATAGGGACCCAGTAAGTAGCAATTAGCGAAAGGTCCATCAACGCGCCAATTGTGACAAAAAAGATTGCAGTAAATATTTCCCGGGTTGGAGAAATCATAGTGGATATCTGCTCTGAAAACTTGCTGCCAGCAATAATGACTCCTGCCAAGAATGCACCTGTCGCGGCCGAAAATCCCAGTTCGTGGGAAAGGAACGCGAGGCCAAAAGCAGTCCCGAGCGCAAGCATGATCGTGAGTTCGTACCTCTCCAATTTCGCAACGAGCGCAAATATCTTTGGCATGAAGAGCATCCCTGCGGCAATAGTTCCACCTATGAAGAGGGCGATTTTTCCAAGTGTGAAGAATATCTGGCTAACTTCAAAGGTTCCACTCACTACCCCAGAATGGATAGAGCTCAGGATGACGATGGCGGCGATATCCTCTATTACCAGAACACCGATCATGAGCATCGCAGAACTCGATTCCATTCTTCCCATGTCTTCGAGCACCTTGACGATTATCGCAGTCGAACTGATCGACAACGCCGCCGCCAGGAATAGCGAATCGTAAAAGGACCATCCAAATCCCGCCCCTACTGCAAATCCTATCAGGAGCATCACTACGACTTCGATTATCGCTATCCCTCCGCCGATTTTTCCGATGGCTTTCAGTTGTCTGAGCGGGAACGCAAGGCCTACGCCGAACAGCAGCAGGACAATCGCAATCTCGCTAAAGTTGTTGAGCATTTCCGTGTCTTTGATCAGTGAAAAAGGCCCGAACGGACCAATGAGAATGCCTGCAACAAGAAACCCGAGGATCATAGGCTGCCTGAAAATATAGGCTAGTGCCCCCACTCCGGAGCAGACCAAAAGTAGGTAACCTAGGTCTCCTACGAGTTCTATGCCCACGCTCAATTAATTGACTGCCATCAAAGCATTTCCAGTCGCTATATAGCGGACAGTCAACATTCCTTTACTCCTTATGCGGTTGTCGGTACGAATCATGCACTAAGATTAAATACGAGGATTCGCGTTTGTGCTTTTACTTGGCGTCTCGAGAAAAGGAAGCCGAGGTAATAAGCGAAATTTTGCTCAGAGCGGCCAGCGAACCAGATTTCAGAAATGTTCTCATCAAGAATCCGTCGACAGTGCTTGAACAGTACGACGTGTCCCCGGAAGCAAGGCAAATTATTCAGCGCAGCCTGACTGATCTCACGCAATAATCGGCAAGGAGGCAGTTTCCTCTCGAAAGGTCTGCGCGCTACCAGCGCCTGCCTTCGCTCTGCCTGATGTCGTAAAAAATATACTGCTGCGCGTAACCTGCATATCTGCCAAAGTGTTCCTGCATCTTACGTGCTATCTCACTGTACTGATGATGTGTCACTTTTTCGCTGATCTTGCACCCGTGGAGCCACTGGTAGTGCCTTGCCAGCGCCCTTGCAATCCAGACGTCGATTGGAAATGATTCTAGTTTCTCGAGTGAAAAAAGGAGTACGCAATCTGCAATCTTGTTTCCGATTCCCCGAACCTGCATCAAGTGCTGCTTTGCGTCATTGTAGGTTAACTTTTTCAGCAACCCCAGGTCGAGCTCTCCATTTGCTATCCTTGACGCCGCATCTTTGATCGCAGTTGACCTGTAACCCAAACCGCACGAACGAAGCTCACTGAGAGTCGCGGAGGCAAGGGCCCCAGAAGAAGGAAAGGTAGAGAAGACTCGCCCGCCGAAGTCAACTTTCCTACCAAACTTTCGAGTCAATCTTGAAAGCATCGTCCGTATCATTGGTATGTTTGTGTTGCTGGCGCAAATGAAAGAGAAAAGGCATTGCTCGGGGTTCTGCCTTAGGATTCGCAGACCCGAATGTTTGCTGAACAATCGCAGGATCATCTCGTCCGAAGAGAACGTCCCTCGAATCTCCCTTAGATTATCGTCCAGCCTAAAGTAATCATGTTGCCAGTTGGAAACTGGAGAAGAGGACGAAAATTCCGGATTTTCTTCGCCTGGAGTAATACAGAGGACGTGATCGCCGTCGATTCCATACCAGTCCCTTCCGACCTGTTCCCACAGGAAAGCCTGGCCACTGCTTATGCTCCTGAACGGATCAAACTCACTAGTATCGAATTCCTCGGCCTGCATCTCCAACCGCCAGCATGTGCACAGCCTTAATCAACTTTGTCTGGGGGGAGCACACAGCATTACTGTTAAATAAACGAGACGTAAACGTGTCTTAGCACATGAGCAATAACGATCCTTCTGATCCCGTTGAAGCGTTCAAGAAAGCAGTTGAAAAGGGTGGAGAGGCCCAGAGAGACTTTTTCAAGCAGTTTTCCAACATTCAGCAAGACGCCATGCAGAACTACTTTGCAGTGCTGCGGGGTATCTCCTATTACAACGCGATGTTCAAAACTACTGTGCAGAGTGGCGGAAGGATTTCTATCCCTGAAGCCGAGCGCCAGGCGCTGAACATAGAAGACGGCGACCTCGTCCAGGTCATAGTCGTTCCAATCGAAAGAAGAAGAAAGAAAGAATAGTCTAGCTGCTCCCTATCAGAAATTTCAGGGCCGCCTTGCTGAACGACATCGGTTTTTCAACGTACGGAGTGTGTCCGCAGTTTCTGATGATCATGATCTCGCTATCCGGAATTTCCGAATAGCTCTTCGAGTACTGTACTGGAATCATCCTGTCGCTCTCGCCCCACATTACGAGGGTCGGACACAGGATGCCGCTTATTCTGCCGGGAAGCGGCGGAGCGTACCTCATACCAAGGAGCGTGGACATGAAGGCATACTTTGCATTCGGAAGGCGCATTCTATTCACAAAATCCATGACTATCTCCTCCTTCACTACTGTCGGGTCGTGGGCCATTTCCCTGAATGCCTTCAGGGCATTTTCAAACGTAGGATAAAGCGCCGCCATGATGTACCCGTCCAGTGTAGGTGTTGAAGTTCGCATCATACCCGCGGGCGAAGCGAGCATCAACTTTTCGACCTTCCTGCCAAACCTTATCGCGTATTCTGTTGCCAGGTGGCCACCAAACGAAGATCCTGCGAGGCTGGCTTTTGTGATCTTTAAGTTGTCAAGGAATTCGCTGAAAAAGTTGACAAAAAAATCCATCGTATATTCGACTGTTGGCTTGTCGCTATAGCCAAAACCGATAATGTCGGGTACGACCACTCGGAAGTACTTTGAAAGTGGAGGAACGACCAAGGACCATCGCTCTGCCGAGGCGCCAATCCCGTGCAGCAGGACAAGTATTTTCTTCGAGTCTGCTGAGTCAAAGTCCAAGTAACGGATCGCATAGCCGCCGACATAAGTCATTTTTTGCGGCACGGACTGATCCTGCTGCAACTAGTTCGATACTAACCGGACTTCACTTAATATGTTTATGCGGATATATCGCTATGGGGGCCCGTAAGAAATACTCCCAAGTGATTTGTATAGTAATCTGTCTGGTATTGAAGCATCATCATTTCCTCTTCCAGCTTCCTACGTCTCTGTTCCAACAACAATCCAGCGATATTCTTCCTTCTGTCGAGGTGGTTGAAAGTTATCGTCTGCTGACTGGTAATCGATATCCACCTAATTGCATTGCATATCCTCTCGATCATCGCGTCACGGACTTCTGATACGCCCTGAAGCTGCTCCACGCTTGTCTTGGAGTCGCTCCTGACGCTGACTGTCAGTTTCTGATGAGATCTGCTGCGGACTTTCAACGCACTTGAAATTCCAGAGCGGTTATCCGCAAGGGCAAAGTAGATCGCCAGCATTTCCATCCGCTGAACCCCGAACCTGTCATTTCTGGTCGCCGGCCGCACGGCTCGAATCTTTCCAGTTTCATTTGAATGATTGTACCAGGCAACGAATCCCGCAGGAGAGCCGTCCGCATCGATCGTGATGCTTGGGGGATGCAATCCGCAGATTACTAGCGGGACACTTTCTTAAGTGCATGCCCCTGCAGATAATCTAGACACCGAGCTTTACAAAAAATGACATGGACCACGGCCTCACCGAGTCTGGATTTCCTTCCTATGGTAATAGGCATACTTCTGCAAAAAGTATCTTTCATTTCTGCGAACGATATCCGCGAAAAGGTGGGGCTCCTGAATAAACGCGGGAGTATCTGACTCGTATGCTCCACATCTCCAGCATATCCATTCAGTCCACCTGCCGTCGCGGTATCCGTAAAGTTTGCCCGCGCACGCAGAACAGGCTCGCGGGGACACCGAAACTAGTTGCTACATAAGTATAGTAGACTCGAACTCAACTAATATCGATTAGGTAGCTAAAAATCAACGTACTCTAAACTAGTTTAAATCTCGCAGCCCTCACTACTTCCTGCGCTTGGAAAAGCAAATTTCGCTTTCATTCGCAGAGTCTGAGGTGGTAGCTGGTCAGGAGCTCCACGGCAGCATTTCAATGAACTATGCCGGAAGGTTCGACAGCCTTGTCATAAATTCACAAATCGAGAATTCAAGCGACGTATTTTCATACGTTAATTTGAATGGCAAAAAGATAAACCACCCCTACGCCCGTCTGTCGATATTCAAGACAGAATTGGGTTCAAGTAACCCAGTGAGATTCACGGCCGTCACAAAGCACGTCCCCCAGGGACAGTATTCAAGTGTCAAGTTTCGCGTATCCATAATTCAGGAGCACAAGGAAGTCGCAAGCGACATTGCCTTCGTCAAAGTAGCAAAGTCCTAAGCAAAGTTTTCCACGACTTCCACCCTTGCCTGCATCCATGGGTGGGGTTCGCAGTGGTAAGCATATTCGCCCACCTTTGTAAACAAGAATTCGTAAGTCAGATTAGGCATGACAAACGCTCCGCCTTCATCCGCAGGGCGCTCACGCGAATCAAAGAGTCCGCTGTAGGCGTCCCGGTAATCGTTGTCAGTCGTAACCGTATGGGGGACGGTGTCCTCATTCTTCCACACAATTCGGTTGTCGATTCCGATTGTTGAACGTGCACTTTCAGGCACATAGAATTCTGGATTGGATTCTAGCGACGACCCTGGCTTTATGACTATGGTCGTAACAGACTCGGGGTCTATAACCTCATCTGGCAAGATTGGCTTTGCGTTGGCCTCTGGGATATAGACGAACTGATAATAGGTCATACTGACAGCAAGCGCGACTACGAATGCAATCAGGGCAATGCCGCCGGCATGGTTTTCCATTATCTCGTCCTGTCCTCACTCTTGCTAATTTGCAATATAAGTTTTATTTGCGTGATCAAGGCGATGGCTGGCCCTTTGGCAATGTCCTGTCCTGATCGTTAGGCTGGGCCCCCTCGCCCGATAACGATGCTGACTTCCCCCCGGATCCGGCTGAAGCTTGTTTCTGGGACTGAGACAACTGTGGCGCTCCCTTTTCCGATCCTACCTTTGCCGCAGCTGTGGGTGGGGCGGCCAGTGGCTTTTCCGCCGCCGGCATCGCAGGAGCGGGCTTTGGAACTGATGGCGCGGGTTTTGCTGCAGGCGGCGCAGGTTTGGGCGGAGGAGCCTTGGCCAGCGCGCGGCCGTACCTGTACAAGTGGAACATCCCGGCGAAGACCAGCATCATGATTCCGATTATGAAGAGCGAATAATTCTTCATCCCTTGCAGCATTGCGTAATAGGCAGCGATGTTCAGGTATACTTGGAATGCAAGAAGTACAATGAAAAGCACGTAAAGCCACCTTTGCGAAAAGCCGATCGAACTCTTGGCGGCTTTCTTTGGCTGAAGCTTTGCATTTGCCTCCGCGTGTTTTGCAAGCTTGATCATCATGTACGAGAATCCAAATGATAGCGGAACAAGTAGGATCATGACCAGGTAGAAGAATATGGGATCAATTACGAGCCTTTCGAGGAGGGCCTTATTTCGATCTGGGTCGATGTAGAATCCCCAGTAAGTGGTCACAATGATCTGGGCGAGGCTGGTTATGCCAAGCGCCGTGATAATGGGCCTGTCTTTCCAGGAGAACTTTTTGTACCTGTCCACGAACGGGACGATCAGGAGAGCAAATATGAACAAGCCCGGCCATGCAACGCCGGTTACGAACTTGTCGTACATCGTACGAAGGAAGGCGTACAGTCCCGTAAGGTACCATTCGGGTACCGTGATGCCCGGCGGCACTTCGGGCTCGAATGGCAGTCCCATTCCGACCGGAAACACTCCGCCTGTAAGCATGATGGCTCCCGAGATTGCCATGACCATCGGGACATCGAATACCAGAAACCTCGGAAAGTGAACTACCATCAGGCCGAGCAGCGCTATTGGAAGCATGAATACGTGGAACGTGTAGAAACGCAGGACAAAGTCGTGAAATCCTGCCCCAAAGAATGCCTCCCTCATCTGCGGCCCCATGATAGGGATCGAATTCGTCAGTGACGCCGCGATCGAAATCGCCAGCTCTGCGCGCTCGCTAAAGATAATGTCATATCCAGTGAAAGCCTCGAGAATTGTCAAGACGCCTAGAATTATCCCTGTGACCCAGAGGATCTCGTTTCTGATCTTGTACCTGCCGCTAAAGTATTGGTAGTACATGTGCAAGAGCGCCATCATGACCATCGCGTTCGACGCGTGGTAGTGGATGTTGCGAATGTGGAAGCCGTAGGGAATTGTGTCATTGATGTTCTCTACGCTGTCCCAAGCTCTGTCGAGAATCGGCTCGTACCACAGCATCAGCAGTGCGCCTGTAATGCCGAGTATGATGAATATTACGAACGTCAGCATACCGAGGAATCCTAGAGGGCTGACGAACCTGCCAGGGAATGTGAATTTCATTCCCATAAAGATGGTTCGTTCTACTCCAGCGTACGTCCACCGGAGGAACCTTACGAGGCTATTCTCATACGTTAAGGTAGCGCCCAAATCCCACTATCCCATTCCCATTCGGACTCCACACAGGAGGCAAAATAACAAGATCACCATTAGGTTCAACTTCAAGGTCTAATCTTGGAAGCACATTCGACGGGGGTCCCTGTAGCGACGCCGGACCCGCGAACGCCTTTCCAGTAAGAGGATCGTAGAGGCTGCCGTGGCACGGACATTCTCCTCTCTTCCTTCCTTCTTGGGGCCAGTATTTCCAGAGGCACCAGAGGTGGAGGCAGACCATGCTGTATACCCTGAACGCTGAAGCGTCGTTCTTTTCTCCGCCCAACTCTGGCGGGAGTCTGATAATCTGCCATGTTCTAAACGCCTCCTTGTTCAAGGTTTCGTCCTCGCTTCTTGGATAAATTATGACATCGGAATGATTAACTTCAAAGTTGTTAACGTTGACAACTTTCCCGTCGACAAACTGCGCCTTCGCCTTCTCGGACACATTGCCCGCCGGGTTTGGCAGAAACTTGCCCCAGTCAACGAACGGAGTGAAAGTCATGACAGTACCGGCGGCGGCCATGAGCTTGAGAAAGTCACGCCGAGTTACCTTTCCTCCCGGTGGAGGGCTCGCCATACTACGTGGAAAGGGTCGCACATAACTTAATAAATCTTTGGAAAAACCTCGCGCTTTCTGATCTTGACGCAAAATCCACTTGCGCGTTAACCAACGACCGCGTTTTGCCCAAAAACTTAGTGCGACTGCGATGCCTGCCAGTTCGTGCCTTCGAGCTTGGCATACTTTACGAAAGCCCCCTCTCTGGACGCTGAGTCCAGCGTTGCGTTTTGCAGATTTGCCTCCACCATGACGGTCTTTTCAAGTCGCGATTGTGACAGGTCGGCCCCTTGCAAGTTGGCCCACATCAGGTTGGCTCCAGTCAGGTTTGCCCGGCTCAGTACGGTATTTTTCATTTCGGTGTACATCAAGAGGGCATCTGTAAGATCAGCGTTGTCAAAGCGCGCTCCTACAAGGCTGGCCTGAACAAGGTTCGCGCCTTTGAGAATGGCGTTCGAAAAGTCAGTGCCGTCAGCAGTGACTCCGTTCAGAAACGAGCCCGCTAGGTTCGATCCAGCGAAATTCTTTTTGGAAAAGTCCGGCCTCAATGTAAGGTTCTTCATTCTCCAAGCGTTGAATTCTGAAACCTTGCCTGCGACTAACAGTTCAAACCCGTCATTTGAAGTCGACAACCCACACTACATCTGCCTACTGTAATATATTCGTCAACCGGGTGGAAGCCAGGGGTTTATGCCCTTCTGGAATCGCAGGGCGTCTACGAGCCCTTCCGCGTATCCAATGCTGAGAACGGCAAGTTCCGGCTTGCCCTGGTTGAGGAATCTTTCAGAGTCCGAAATGTAATTCTCCGCGTTGTCAAGGACTTCGAAAAGTCCTTTCTTGCCCTCTATTCCTTCTTGTGTTTGCAGGAAGTCACGCATATGCTGGACTGCCTGCCTGGCCTTTGGAGCGTAACTTTGTATCATTTGTGAGGAAATCCTCGCGATACCCTTCGAGTTGTCACCGGCATTATCGTGGCAAACAGTCAGGGACTCTATTGCCTCTGACTCTGTAAAATGTAGTGTGCCCGGGATGATAATAGAATGCGGGCCCTTCCCAAACTCGACTCGCAGGAGCGATCCTACCTTTCCGGAGATAATTGTCTGTTCTACTTCACCTATCCTGGAGGCAACAATGGCAAAGGTCTCTGTCGAAAAAGCGCCGTGCCTGAGATCTCGTTCGACTTGCTGCAAAGCTCCAAAAACTGCACATGGCGAGAGGAAAAATGGCTGACCTGAATCTCGGCTCCTGTATTCAGTGAGTATCAGAGTGTGATTGCCTGAAATCAAGTTATCATATATCGTATTGTACACGCTAATCGCTGATTGCGGTTCGGACATGATTGTGACGGTCTTGCCGAGCTTGTAGACGTGCAATCCAGATTCTGTCACGGAAGAATAAATTCCAGACGCTGAATGAAGGACCGACGTCTTGATCGATTTCCTAGCGGCCCTTGCGCGAAGTTCGCTGTGGGTGGTCGCGATCAACGGATCCCCGTACGTTACGATCGCGACGTCCTGGGCTTTCGCTAGGTCCATTATTTCTCTGCCATCTTCGATAAACCATCTTTGAGCCTCCTTCAAATCTTTACCCGTGAGCTGGTTAAGCCCCTTGACGTCAGAATCAGCAACGTCACTAGTGAATCGTTCGAAATAGACGATGTCGCATTTCTTCAACACATCTATCGCCTGGACGCTGACCCCCCGGTAGCCTCCAAGTCCCATGCCAACAAACCAAAGCATGGCGAATGGCGGTCAGGTCGCCAATATATCTACATCTTTCTCTTTTTCAGATGGTGAAGCCTCGACATGTGAAACAGTGCTCGTTCGTAGACTTCGATGCTCGACACGAATTCCTCAATGCTCACATGCTCGTCGGCGGTGTGCGAAGCGTGGGGATCGCCTGGTCCATATGTAATCACAGGTATCTTGAAGCTGTGACCAAGCACGTTCATGTCCCCTGTCCCGGTTTTGCGAAGGAGCATTGGACGCTTTTTGCGAACATCCAGTACGGCAAGCAGCAATGCCCTAACGAGCGGAGATGTGTGACTGGCCTCAAACGGCTCGGTCTTGTCCTCGATCCTGTAAGTGGCCTTGACGCCTTTCTCTGCGGCGACGCGAGCAACGACGGCATCGACAGTCTTGAGCACCTCGTCGCAATTGGTAATGGTCGGCACCCTGATGTCCACGGTAATCTTGCATTTTTGGGGAGTGACGTTGTGGCTAGAACCTCCAGACATTTCAGTGAGGCTGCAGCTTATCGACTTTGACTTGTTTTCGCCCGTGCCGACACGCTCGATCTCTGATTTTATGGCCCGCCAAAAGTCGTACATTTCTTCAATAGAGTTCCTGGAAAGCCAAGGAGCGCTTGCGTGAGCGCTGTTGCCCACATCAACTGTGAGCCTTACCGCGAGTCTGCCCTTGTAGGCCACTGTGATGTTTTCGACTCCGGATGGCTCGCCGAAAATCGCGTAGTCAACGCCGATCTTGCTTTTGACTAACTGCTTGACACCGGTGGCGTTACCCTCTTCGTCCACTACGCCGGCAAAGATGACGGTTCCACTCTGTTTTGGAAATTCGGAGGCGGCAAGCAGCATCGAAATCAGCGGCGCCTTTGCGTCGGAAGCCCCCCTGCCGTAAATGTGGCCGTCC
>DATEEE010000223.1:0-4290 GCA_035281285.1 Nitrososphaera sp. | reverse complement strand
GCGATACAAGTATTTTGTCGACTATTCGTAGCGCGTTTCGTGTTTCAGCTGGGCAACAAAGTTCTCCATAAACGCGGTGCGCCGGCGAGCCTCGGCCTTGGCTGTCTGCGTGTGCATTGAATCCTTTAGCTTCAAGAGCTTTGACTGGAAATGATCGAGCGTCCACTGCCTGTCGTCTGGTTCCCTGGTTGTACCCCAAAAGGGATCATCCGGGTTGTAGAACGCCCTTTTCTCCGAGCCGCCAACGCTAAAAGTCCGCGCGATCCCGATTGCGCCGAGCGCGTCCAGCCGGTCGGCATCCTGCAGGATTTTTCCTTCAAGGCTGGTCGGGACAACCCTCTTGGAGTAGCTGTGCGTCCTGATGCAGTAGCTGGCTCTTTCAATCCTGTCTTTGGACCAGCCGTAGCTCTTTAGGATCTTTTCAGCAAGATCCGCGCTGTCGTCTGCGGATTTTGTCGATTTGGAGCTCCCCTTTGGGTATACGACAATGTCGTGTAGCAGCGCGGCAGACAATAGTATTTCCATGTCAGCGCCCTCGTTTTTGCCAATGAACTCGGCGTTTCTGTAGACCCTCATTACGTGCTCAAAGTCGTGCCCGGGATCCCGGTTTTCGAGCAACTTTGCCACCTGCCTTGCTAGTTTGTCGAGCATGCCGTTCAGCGCAGGTCAGGAATGCGCCCTGCCTGCTATAAGTTTGCTAGCATGTGGCATTACTAGTCAGACTTGCAATGTTGCTCATGTAACATTCCCCTTGCCAAAGACCGAGCGTAGTATGGCCATCAATGCGGTGACTGTCACCACGCTGCTGATCAGTCCTACATCTATCGTTCCGGAAAATCCCACTCGTCCGCTGGCAATTCCGTACGTCACAATGGAAACGGCAAAAAGCGTAGCCGTCAGAGCGAGAAACGTCATCAAGATTTCATGCGTTCTGGTATTTGGATGAATTTCGCCCTCCGTCCCATCTTTCATGACGTTCAACGTCACGGAGAATTATTTAAGATGGAAAACACTCTGGGGAGAGGGAGGGGACATGTTACAACATGTTACCACATGTTGCTATATCTTTGCAGGTTGCCCTTCAGGAGACACAGATCAGCGTTGCTGGGTAAGGCCCCATTTCTCCCTTGCCTTTTCTTCCAACTTTACGAAAAGAACCCTATCGACAACGATGCCTATTGCAAATATCGTGATCATTACTGCAATTATCTGGTTCATGAGGTTGAATTCCCTGCCGACAGAAAGGATGTATCCCAGGCCGGCAAGCGTCGTTATCAGCATCTCTGCTCCAATAAGCGCGTGCCACGCAATTGACCATGCCTGCCGCATGCCCACTATGAGCGCAGGCGTCGCAGCCGGGATCATGACATGCCTGAAAAGCGTGAAGCCGGACGCTCCCATGTTCTTTGCAGCCCTTACGTATATCGGAGGAATGTTCCTGAGCGAGCTATAGGTCGTTATCATGACGGACCAGACCGAGGCCATGATGACTACAAACAGTATACCAAAGTCACTGAAGCCTATCAGCACTATGGCAAATGGCACCCAGGCAATGCTCGGGAATGTCAGCAATCCCACTGCGAATGAACTGATTGTCTTGCCGAATCCCCTGAATTTGACCATCGCAAGGCCGACGAGGCCGCCAAGCGCGACTGAAATCGCAAAGCCCACTGCAAGCCTCAGCATGGAGGTTCCTATGCCAACGAACAGTGACGTGCTTGCAAGTTCTAAAAGGGTAGTTGCAGCGTCGGCGGGCGAAGGCAGTACAGAGCTCGGGTAAATTCCAATGATGTATACGAGCTGCCAGATCCCCACAAATGCCGCCAGAAATATCGCGATGTTAGCAACGTCAGAAACATCAAGTGAGCCGCCGCGGCCTTTCCCTTTCTGCGCGGTGCTGTCTGGCAGCTCTTGTATCTCTTCACTTTGCATGTCTAAAGTCTTCCTCGAACTCCTTCAGGATCTGCCGCTTGATGGTCTGCAGCTCAGGTGCGTCCGCGTTTCTTGGACGTGGTAATTCAATTGAAAACTCGCGCTTGATGTTTCGCACTAGAGGCGACAGGACGATGACGCGGTCCCCAAGGAGCAGAGCTTCGTTGATGTTGTGTGTCACAAAAATTATGGTCTTGCCGGTAGTCTTGTGGATTCCCAGCAGCTCGTCGTACATCAGCTCCCTGGTCTGGACGTCAAGAGCAGCAAATGGCTCGTCCATCAGCAGGATCTCTGGGTCTATAGCCAGGGCCCTTGCAATGGCTACCCGCTGCTTCATCCCGCCCGAGAGCTGGAAAACGTAGGACTTGGCAAACTTGGCCAGTCCAACCATCTCGATGAAACGAGACGCAACTTCAGACCGCTTGTCCTTATCCACTCCGGCCATCTTTAGTCCAAACTCGATGTTGTCCTGGACCGAGAGCCATGGAAAGAGGGCACCTTCCTGGAAGATCACAATTACACCGTTTCCGACAGAGTTCATCTTGCTCTCTCGCTTTACGAAGACTTCGCCGGATTCTGGCCTGTCTAGTCCGGAAATGATATTGAGCAGAGTAGATTTGCCGCATCCTGACGGCCCGACCACGGTGACGAACTCGCCCTTCCCAACCTTCAGGTTTATCCCGTTCAGGACTTTATGGTTAGATAGATTTTCTCGGGATTTGCCATTGTAATCAAAACTTTTGTGAACCTGTCTGAGTTCGAGCACGTGTTCCCTCGGTTCAGGTGCCCGCTCAGCTTCCATCAATGCCATTGATAACACGTGTAGAAGGGAAGTTCGGGATATAATCCACTTCAAACATGCAGTCTCTGCACAAAGCACGCAGATTTTGCATGTTGGATGCTAACTGCACACGGTTACACGCAAAGACACATCAACCATTCTCGCCGCAAATGCATTGATGTAACTTGGAAACCAGAAATGCAATGAGGTTATTCCGTACCCTTCATTACATTCTCACGCAACTGAAGCGCGCACTATTCAGCGACGAATCTGCAATCGTCTATTCTATAGATACCATCTGCTTTTCGGCAAGTACTTCGTTCAAGAGCCTTAGGTCATAGATTCCTGTCAATTCCGGCCCGCCTGCCTTAAGGAATCCTACTTCTATCGCGTCCTCTGCCGATCCGTAAAGCGATTCTGTGATCGGGTCGTTTGTCATGGTCATTCTCGAAAGTCCCTCGACAAGCTCGTCTTCTGGAATCGTCTTCCCAGTGAGCTTTTTCAGCTCGTCGTTAAATGCCTTTACTGCCTGTTCTGGATTTTCGTTGATCCACTCGGTCTGTTCGACGTGCGCCCGAAGGAACTTTTTCACAGTTTCTGGATTATTTTCGAGGTATTCGGTGCGCGCGATCACGTGTGCAGTTACAAATTCCCCGTCGGGCCAGAGGGCTCTTTCATCAACGAAAATTCTCGCGTTAGCTTCCTTTACGAGTTTGGCTCCCCACGGCTCGGGGACCCAAGCGCCGTCGATATCCTTCTTCAGCATCAAGGTCACGATATCTGATGCCTTTGCAGGGAGCACCTGGACCGTGCCGCCATTCTCCGTCGTCTCGTATCCGCTATCAATCAAGTACTTGCGCAGCGCCACATCTTGCGTATTTCCAAGCTGCGGTGACGCAAATTTCTTTCCGTCAAAATCAGCGGTCGACTCGATCCCTGCGTCATTTCTCACGACAAACACTGCGCCGCCGCTAGTCGCACCGGAAATGACTCTTAGCAGCGCCCCATTGGACACCATGTATCCATTGATTGCTGGGTTGGGGCCGACGTAGGCTATGTCGAGCTGCCTTGCCAGCATCGCCTCAATGACCGATGGGCCCGCGTTGAATACTTGCGTCCTCACTTCGATCCCGTCCAGAGCCCGGTGATAATCTCCCTGACCTAACCCGATTACGGCTTGAGCGTGGTTGACGTTCGGAAAGTATCCGATTCGTATCAATTTTGATTCGGACTCTGACCCTGTGCTTCCGCCGGTATTGCCAAGCCCCAGCGCAGGCATAGAACTGACGATAACACCGACGATGATTGCGCCGGCTATGCCAAATTTGGTGACGTTGTTTATCATCTAGTCATGGCAAAGGAGCGAACCCAAATAATACCTCTCGAATGACGCAGATTTTGCGCATTGTGTGCCGAATAGCCGTCATGGTGCAAATACGGCATACTTCACAATTCTTAATATATGCTGATTCTGCATACATCGTAGGCTTCATGCTTGAGGAATTCGTCAAGAGCCGAATTGATGGGAAAAAACCCAGGAAAGAAGGTCGCACCTACGTCATAGACAAGCTCGAGGG
>DATEEE010000222.1:0-4336 GCA_035281285.1 Nitrososphaera sp. | reverse complement strand
GAAAAAATTACGGTTTACCTGCAATTTTGACGGAATGGATCCACTGAAAATCCAATCTGACAATCATCTAACTTGCACTGGAGCATCTACGGTCTTTACGTATGATGTCCCGGGAGAAGATTGGGGCTACGTCGCTACGGTTACCCTAAAGCGTGACGGATACATTAGAGTTGGAGCAGAGATTTGGAGAAGCTGCGAACCGGCCCAAAGTTGCCGCGACCTCGACCCTGGCGAAATTACGAGAAAATGGATCAAACCTTACCCGCTGAATATCGGTCATGTCAGCGCTATAACCTATGTCAACATCATAATGAGGTTTGATCAGACCACCACTAAGGTCACATGGGAATACGCCGCCTCTGGAGATGCAATTAGCGGCTACAAGACTTACGCATCATACACGCATAATGATAGTCACGTGCATTCAGTATTCCAGACTGGAAAACTATATTCAATACCGTGCCTTTGTAATGTGAAATACTTTCAAGTGGGTATTACGAGTAAGTATAACATAGGCCAATCTGGTTGGAAGGTTTGGATCTATGACATGGCTTATTCCGTTACATCTACCGGGGGCAATACCTATCTCACTGATGCAAGGTCGGTCCAAGGAGACGATTCATTTTGGGACTGGTGGGCCAGGTGGGGTGGTGCATGGTATTACAAGGCAAAGGCAACGCAGTATGATTGTGCCGGAAACTATCCTATTCGACAGGTATTGCTTTCCTATACTTCGTCGGTTAGTGTTGGGAATGGAGTGAAATTCTGGGTATGTTCCTGACCCTGACTAACGTCGATTGGAGACATGGATTTCAAGTGCCAGGCCGCAAAAAAGTTATTAGCTTCGTTCGACCACACTTGGGTAATTAGATGCAGATAAAGGGATCCGAGATGAGGAAATCATTCTTACACGTAACGTTGTCATTTATTCAGATAGGTGCGGCGTTCGTTTATCTCGTCCTCTCCTTTGGCCTCGACGTAGGATCTTGGGTCGGTAGCTTGCGAGACTTCTATTTCCTGTTTCAACTAGGCGCCGGAGCGTCAATGTTAGTAATGTCACTTGGGGTTTCGCGCAAGCCGTCGCCATTTGCGATTTATATTGCCATTTATTTGGTAGTGTCTTCGTTGTTCCTTTTGTTCCTAGCATTCTCGTTTTTCCCAGGAAACTCATTAGGGCACACAGAAATCATGGTGAGGCAGATGTTTTTGGCTTCGATAACTGGGGCAGCATCCACATGGGTATTTTTCTTGAGATTTCTCCGCGGTCGGAAGATGCCACCCAGGACAGCCGTATAGTCGTAGGAAAGAATGAACAGTTTTCCAGGCATAGGAAAGAAGGATCCTGTATCTCCGTGGTCCGCCCTCAAGGTCGGGTCTGCTGCAATCCGCTTCTTTGGGTCTTAAATTGGAGTGAAAGAACTGCGGAAACCTCCGAACCCGCTGCGCGCTTGTCTGCCCCCGGTAGGGATCAGATACTAAGTGCCTGAGAATATTTTCAATTCCTGTTATTAGAAGAGCTCTTGACTAAAAAAAGGATGGAGCTTTGTAGCCGCCCCAATGGCTTACTGCCACTTTGTGCTAGCTAGAACTGTTATTGCGAGAACCGACGGACCCGCATTATCCGTCCTATTGAGCTCTGGAACGTGAGTGGCATACTGCGATCTTCGAAGAGACTGAAAGTTTGTCTGCAAAATACACTCTACAAAGTTGACATTGGCGATCCAGCTGAAGCACCTCGCCGCGAAGGTTGGCATGTTCTCTTATGTGTATCAAGAGATCCGTCATTTCATTGACGAAGGACTCAAGCTCACTTTTCCGCTGCTTCATGTTGCTGTAGCGCCCCGATCTGAAAGAAAGGAGGCTATCTTCTTGCACCTCCCTTTCCAGTCATTAGTTCTGCAAGCATCTTTCGAAGCTCCGTAATCTGATCCTGCAGACCAGTTTTGCCGCTTGCGGCCGCGACGTCAGAATATTCCTCGTATGTCAGAACCATTTTGCATTTGAGACAGAATGTGCTGTGCGGCGCATTAGGCTCCTGGCAGTTGGGACAGTATTTTGCGTGCAAAATATTGCTTTCATGTTTGTCCTTGCTGATTATCCCTCTTGCCTCAAGCAGCGATCTTGAACTGGAAGACGCCAGAAAGTGAACGTATACTTGTGGCATGTCACTGCTCATGCTCCATCCCGCGTGGTCCCTGAGTGTTGCTTCCGTGACAAACTGGGCCTTTTCCGTCAGGGCAGAATGCCTCTGGACATACGGATTCCACGGCTTGGTCAGCATCACTCTGATGGTTTCCATGTCCGTCAGGCTGACAGATTTTTCACGCAGCAGCTTTGGAAAGAACTCTGCTTTGTAGCGGTAGTTGTACTGTTCAAGGATCGCTATGGATGACAGCTGCCTGCCTTTGTTTCTGTCTGAAAGTGAAATAAACAGAGGCATGTCTGGATTGCCAGAGAGCGGATGCTCCAGTAGCCATTCCTTGATGTACGGCAGACTGTCTATGAGTGGTAATGTTCGCGTCTTTGTCTTTCCTGACACCAAAACCTCCGCGTACTGTTTGCCTGTAGACGGCTCTTTCTTGAAGTGCAGGTCTCCTATTCGCAGTTTAAGAAGCTCGTGCGGCCTCGCCGAAGTGTCCCTTGCCATCGCGTGGTAGCATTTGTCACGCTTTTGCGGACAGTACCGTAGAAAGACATCGTGCTCTGCGGCTGTCCACATATCTGACGGTTTATAGCGTGTCTTGTTCTTTTTCGGCAACTGCTTTATGCCGGACATGCAGGGAGGGGTGGTCCGCTTTCTAAAGTCAGGTTCGTCCGGGCTGTAAAGCCACCTGAAAAACTTGTTAAAGACAAGCACCCTGTTGTTGTATGTCCCGATCCACCTCTGGTCAGTGTCTACACTAACCGGCTTTCTGAGCGTGTTGAGGTACTGCAGGATGTCCTGCTTGCTCAAGGCCCTGAAAGACTTTCTGTGCGCAAAGTGCTTTGACAGCCATGTCAGGACCTTTATCCGCCATTCCCTGGTGCTGTCTGCGATGTTGCGTTCGGTCAGCTCGGCAAAGATATAGTCACACAGAATGGTGCCGTTTTCAGGGTTTGCCTCGGCCATGGCCCTGGCAGCCTTGTTTACATATGGCCTAAGATTGGCAGTAATAGAGTCAATCCTGTCAGAGTGCAGAACTTGCATGCTAGCCGGTGACCTCCTGTCCTGCTGTCCTTTGAATGGCTGCCGATTCTGTCATTTTTCGCTGCCCAGTAGTGTTCCAGCAAATAATGCAAGATAAGATAGTATTTTTGCGGCAAGTTATGCCATTTGGTATCGTACTTTGTCCCATTTTAGGCGCCGGCAGTCCTAGCCAGCGTAGGCTAGCAACTACCATAATACAGCGCCGGGAGAGGGATTTGAACCCTCGGGACCCTCACGGGTCACAAGCTGTCAGGACTTGATAATTCCAGGCTTGCGCCCTACCGGGCTAGGCGACCCCGGCAACTTGATGCCTCTGCAACCAGATCTGTATAAATATCATTGTGAAGTGCCTGCGCACCAGCGCGGTTCTGAACTCTAAACTGCGATCGGATAAATCCGGTAAATGCCTAAATAGTTGCGAGCGAAGTTCCATCCATGGAATCACGGTCGCAGGAATCGGGGAATAGCTTTGGTGTTCAGGGAAGATATACGTATGCAGATTATTCTCCTCTGGAAGACGACAGGAACCTCGTTGAGGTTATCAAAGAGTTCGCAGCCTTGTCTGCAAGGCTTGGAAGGCTTGACGTCACCAACAGGAAACTTTTGGCCCTTGCCAGCGACTCCGACAGGCTTCGCCAGGACATTATCAGCGCTATCAAGAATATCAAGTCTAACACAAACCAGACCATGGAAAAGTTCCACGACGAACACGCCGACGTGCTTTCAAATGAGCTCCTGACAAAGGGATCTACGCTTTTGTTGGAAACAAAGAACTCGCTTTCCGAGTTGCTTAGCAACACCGAATCCGGCTTTGATGAGCAGCACGGAAAGTACAGAGAAAAAATTAGCGCCAAAATTGGCGAGAACAACGCGGCTGCGTTAAGCCTCGTCGACTCGTGGTTGGCTTCTGACTTTATGAATCTCCCGCGCCCGATCCTGCTGCACCTTTCCGTTTCGGTCAGCGCATCGCTTGACAGGAAAACAAACAAGGGCTATGAGCTGTCCAGGTGTTGTGCGTCTGCAACGGACGACGATGCCCAGGGTACGCCTGACGCTCTCCAATTTGCATATTCTTTCCGGATTGATCCGACCGAAGTGGAGTTCTGGAATTTCAGGCGAAACGTGACTGACCTTGGAATAAAAGAGCTG
>DATEEE010000221.1:0-2544 GCA_035281285.1 Nitrososphaera sp. | reverse complement strand
ATTTCAGTGCCGTCGGTGAGATTTGAGCTCACGACAGCTCGGTCTTCAGCTTCACCCCAAAAAGGTCGAGTGCTCTCCCAGGCTGAGCTACGACGGCACCGTCAAGTCTGCTCTGGAATTGCTATATAATTGTGTCTTGAGTTTCATAGCTCGTCCATTCCGAAATTATGGTAGCACTGGTTGCAGCGAAACTTTTCTCTTCCGGGATTCCCTGAAACGACCTCGAGCTGGCTCTTCGTCTTGCATTTTGGGCACCTTCCATAGATCGTTTTGCGCGGCAACTGTTCAATTTACCCTTGAGCCATATTATAATGCTCTGGATTCTTCGAGCAATCTTGCTCTGGAAGGAAGATCCTCAAACCTGATAAACGCGAAGGGGCAGTGTTCGGTTCCATGATTAACTCTAATCTGTATGAACACGTTGTTAACTCCGATCAAGACAGGATGAGAAACGTTGTGGCAGATTTCTTATTCCCTTTCCAGTGTGTAAAATGTGGCGAGCGATTCAAAAAGAAAAGGCAACTCAGGGAGCATAAGGCAGATATCCATTGTTATTAGTGTCCGATAATTCGTGTGTGAAGCGATGCGCGATCGCATTTAGCTGAAAAGTGCCGGAGGCGGGATTTGAGCCCGCGACCTTACGATTTCTTATCGACAGTTAGATTATGAGTCGTACGCTCTAACCAAGCTGAGCTACCCCGGCACTGCTTGGCAGCGTAAAGCCAGATGGATTTTCGCGGTAGATAATATAAGTTAAACCAGACCTGAGCAGCGAATCAATTACTGACCGCAAAATGCGAGCAATAGGCTAATACGCTAGTGGCACAAACGTGAATTGTGAAAAGTAGCGTAATATTGCTTATCATCGGTGCAGGCTTGCTTGTGGCGGGCCTTGCGGTTGCCAGCGTATCTGTGTTTTCTATCACAAAGCAGATCCTTGAGGGCGGGGCTTTGATCGAAGCGGCATCTCTAGAGCCGGGCCTCGGATATTCTGCGGTGCTCAAAGAGCTGCCCGAAGGACGCCAGCTGGTTCTCTCCCTTGACGGCGAGCCTGACGACGTCCCACTTAGTGCCGTAATCACCGAAGCGGATGGCGATGCCATAGGTGTCTTCAACGTTACAAGCACTCCGTATACGACGAGCGTGGTGACGCGGGAACCAGGGGACCACACCCTCGAGCTCAGAAACGTGGGCACGCAGACCGTGGTGGTGAATGGCGCCCTGCTGAACTCTCCGATAACCGGCGAAGGGGGCGGCGTGTCGGTCGAAGATGACCCAGGGTTAAGAGAGCTCGCTACTTATGGTGTTGGGATCCTTGCGGGTGCGGCCCTCATCATCGCGGGAATCGTTCTTTTGATCATTGGCGCTGTCAAGCACTTTAGATCTGGAAAGAAACCCGAGAGCGTACCCAGCGGCTAGCTCTTAGGCAAACGACACAAGTCACCTTCAACGATCACGACTTGCGTGTTCAGAAAGCGCTCCACAGTTGGGGTCAGCAGCGCGGAAATGTTGCCAGACGAGCCGATCACGAACAAGCCTTTACTGACTACTTTGTTTAAGCGGGGCTGACATCGTCATGGCAAGCGGCTTTCAAATTTTAGCTTGATCAGGTTCTGCCCGCCCGCCTTTCTGATCTCGACAAGCTCTTCCCTTTCCAGTCGCTTGACGAGCCTCCAGATAGTAGTCTTGGGCAGATTGAACTTGGACCTAATTTCGCTCTCAAACGCAGCTCCTTCCTTTTCTGCAAGGTAGCGCAGCACGTCCTGGTCTTCAGGACGGAGGTGAGGCTTTTCGTCGACAATCTTGACCACGATTTTCTCAAGGAGCAGTTTGTCTGTCTGCGACTCTGGAAGGGAAGTAGGAACTGCCGGCGATTGCTCTACGGTCCTTTCCACTTTTGGAGGAGTATATGTCGAGACAGACGAGGCTTCACCCATTCCATCACTTTTTTCGAAGGGAGGCTCGGCTGTGGAGTTTCGATTGGATTGGCTATCGCTATTGCGACCACCGAACGACGGCACTTTCTGGGGCGCAGCCTGGCGAGGCTTCCTCGACCGGACAATGAGCATCGCCCCAATTCCGCCGCCGGCCGCAACCACGCCGATGATGACGACGAGAAGCAGCAAATCTGGACCTTGTGGCCTCGAGCCGATGGACGACACCGCGTTCTCCGCCGAGCCTCTGGCGGACTCGTAATTGCCCGAATTGAACTCTGACCGCGCCCTCTCCAGCACCACGCCCGCGGCCGAAGTGTCTCTCCCCTCGTTCGAAGCGTCCCTTATCAGGGCTTCGGCTTCGGTGATAGCTGACCTAGCCGCATCGTACGCTTGAGCTGTCGCAACGGCTGCGTCATTGGCCTGGAAGGCCAGGCTTTCAGCGTCAGGGAACCTTTCGCCGTCTCTAGCTTCGATAGCCTTTTGCAAAAGATCCTGGGCAGACGAAAGCACGATTCCAGGGTAATTCTCAGTGGTCTCCCTTATCGTCGTCTCGGCGAGCCTGATCACAATGTTGGCCTGCTCTTCGGTTCCCAGAACGCCTACGACA
>DATEEE010000220.1:0-13064 GCA_035281285.1 Nitrososphaera sp. | reverse complement strand
GCAAGTGATGAAGAGCCTTCAGGACCAGAGGCTGGAAGGATTCTATTTCATTATTGATTGGCCCACGTCGACAAAGCCTTTCTACGTGAAGCCATCGCTGGCAGACTCGGGCAGGGTCTGTGAATCCTTTGACCTGATGTTCGGGCCTCTGGAACTCTCTTCGGGAAGCACCAGGATAAACAGGAAAGAACAACTGATCGAAAGAATGACAAAACAGGGGCTCAAGCCTGATGCGTTTGATTACCACTTGCGCGTGTTTGACTTCGGGGTTCCCCCACACGCCGGCTTTGGAATGGGCCTTGAGAGGCTCATGATGGCACTTGCTGGAATCGAAAACATACGCGATGCCACCCTCTACCCCCGGGACATTGACAGGCTGGCACCATAATATGGCCGTCACAAAAGACCAGGTAAAGCACCTTGGGTGGCTTTCAAGAATAGAGCTATCAGAGGAAGAACTAGAACGCAATACCGCCCGGATAGAGGAGATTATTTCCTACCTTGACAAGCTTGACTCGATTGCACTTGAAGACGAGCCGATATCGCTGAAGAAGGATTTTTCCGAGCTCCGCGAGGACATCCCGTCGGAGTTTGGTGCTGACCCATTCGGGACTGCACACAGGAAAGACGGTTACATAAAGGGCCCAAGGATGACCTGAATTGGAGCTGTTCAGGCTTGATGCCTCGCTGGTTGCCAAGGGTATAAGGGACAGGGAATTCTCGGCCGAGGAATACATCCAGCAACTGCTGGAACGAATTGAGAGAACCGAGACTAAGGTGAATGCCTTTGTTTCCGTTGGCGGGGCGCAGGCGCTAGAACGAGCCAGGCAGATTGACAGGCAGCTAAGGGATGGAGAAAAGCTGGGTGCCCTGGCGGGCGTGGCCATTAGTGTCAAGGACAACATCTGCGTCAGGGGCACCAAGACTACGTGCGCCTCAAAAATGCTCGAAAATTTTGTTCCGCCGTATGATGCGACGGTGGTCAGCCGGCTTGTCGACGCGGGTGCAATAGTGATTGGCAAGACAAACCTTGACGAGTTTGCGATGGGTTCCACCACGGAATACAGCAGGAACGGCGCCACCAGGAATCCGTGGGACATTTCGAGGGTTCCCGGAGGGTCATCAGGGGGAAGCGCTGCCAGCGTGGCCGCCCTAGAATGCGCGCTTTCGCTTGGATCCGACACTGGTGGCTCTGTGCGGTGCCCCGCGAGCTTTTGCTCTGTGGTCGGCATGAAGCCGACGTACGGAACAGTGAGCAGGTACGGCCTTATTTCCTATGCCAACAGCCTCGAGCAAGTAGGGCCTTTTGGAAGGACAGTTGCCGACGTGTCGGCTCTGCTTGGCGTCATAGCCGGGCGCGACGAGCGCGACCACACGACCGTGGAATCCGGTCATGATCATCCGGTTTCAGGATGGAAAAAACTGCGCGTTGGCATAGTGAAAGAGTTTACCGAAGGTGCAGATCCCGCGGTAAGCAGGATCGTCCACGCGTCTGCAGACAAGCTGGCCGAAATGGGCTGTACGTGCGAGCAGGTTAGCGCCAGCTCTGCGGAGTACGCCCTTGCGTCCTACTATACGATAGCGACAGCGGAGGCGAGCAGCAACCTAGCGAGGTACGACAACATGCGTTATGGATTTGAGATGAGTCCTGAAGGCTACGAGTGGAACTCGTATTTTGCCGGTGCCAGGAAAAATTTTGGCGAGGAAGTGAAAAGGAGGATAATCGTAGGCTCGTACGTGCTGTCGTCGGGATATTACGGTAAATACTATTTGAAGGCGCAAAAGGCCAGGGCGCTGCTCAGGCGGGAATTCGCTGCGATTTTCAAGCAGTATGACGTGCTCATCGGCCCGACGATGCCAATCCTGCCATTCAAATTCGGTGAAAAGCTCGACGACCCGCTCAAGATGTACCTTGTCGACGTGGACACCGTCGTCGCAAACCTCACGGGCATGCCGGCAATTTCTGTGCCAGCGGGGTTTTCTGATGGCCTGCCCGTCGGTGTCCAGCTGATGGGTGACTCATTCCGTGACAACACAGTTCTTGCTGCTGCCTCAATGCTCGAACAGGCGGCAGGCGTTCAAAGGAGCCCTGAGCTGTGATGGAGACAAAAATCGGGCTCGAGATCCACTGCCAGCTGACGGGGGTAAAGACAAAGTTGTTCTGCTCCTGCCACTGCGACTATAGAGGCAAGGCACCGAACTCCAATGTTTGCCCAACCTGCACCGGCCTTCCTGGCACTCTCCCGCTGCTGAACAGGAAATCGGTCGAATCTGCAGCCATGATTGCACTGGCCCTTGGCTGCAGGGTGCCAGCCGAAATCGCGTTCTACAGAAAGAACTACTTTTACCCCGACCTGCCCAAGAATTTCCAGCTCACCCAATACAACGCTTACGGAATAACGAGCTTGGGAGTAGAAGGGTCTCTGAGTTACGGCGACTCGAAAGTGGCCAGGATAAGGCGGGTCCAGCTCGAAGAGGACCCCGGCAGGCTCGTCTACGAAACCGGGAGCATGGAGACGAGCACGTATTCGCTAATAGACTATAACCGCGCGGGCGTATCGCTCGTTGAAATTGTGACAGAGCCTGACTTTACGGACCCAAAGGATGTGAGGGTTTTCCTTGACAAGCTCACATCCATATTGGAGCACCTTGGGATATGCGATACCCGCCTTGAGGGCTCTGTGCGCTGCGATGCAAATGTCTCGATCGGTGGTGGGAACAGGGTTGAGATAAAAAATGTCAGCTCATTTGCCGACGTCGAGAAGGCCCTCCGCTTTGAGATAACCCGGCAGAAGAGCATGGTTTCAAGGGACATTGAAGTCAGAGCGGAAACGCGGCATTGGGACGACGCCAGAAAACTAACAAAGGAATCCCGCACAAAGGAAGAAGAGCAGGACTATAGGTACTTTCCCGAGCCGGACATACCTACCATAACTCTCGGCGGGGAATTTGTATCTGCAGTAAACAAGTCAATGCCAGAGCTCCCCGACGCAAGAATGAAGAGGCTGGTCGGCTATGGCCTTTCAGGGCATGTCGCTCAGGTGCTCATTGACAACAAAGAGCTCGCTGACTTTTTCGAAGCCGCAACTAGGATCTACAGCTCTCCAGTAGAGATTGCGAACTGGATCGTCACCGACCTGATGGGCTTTGTGGACGAAAGGGAAAAACAATCAACGTCTTCAGTTGCAGGTCTGAAAGTCGGGCCCGGGCATATCGCCGAGCTGGCAAAATTGGTAGACGAGGGAACCGTAAACAGGCCGACGGCAAAACAGATCCTTGGCCAGATAATCAAGTCGGGCCAGATGCCCGCTGCAGTCGCAAAGGAGATGAGGGCGACAAGAATCGACGACACCGGGGAACTCTCTCGGGTAATAGATTCAGTGTTCAGTTCTGATGCCGCCGCTGTTGAGGACGCAAAAAAGAATCCCAACGCGGTCAACTATATCTTTGGAAAAGTAATGAAGGCCACCAACGGTCGCGCTGACCCAAAGGCCGCGCTTGAATTAATCCGGAAAAAGCTCAGCGGTCAGGCGTGATATCCTGACGTCATTTCGTGGCACTCCCTGCTGTGCCGAGCGGCCTCTTGTTTTTGCTCGCGCTTATCGAGGTCAAACACCAATTTGCAGGTGTAGCACCTTACGAGAATCACATGTGATATGGTGTCCTTGAATGTCTTAAGGATTTACCTGTAATACTGAATTAGTATAGAGCTTTCAGGAGATGTTTGACTCGCTGCTGTTGCACGCCGGTAGCATGCCACCGTGTTTCTCCCTGTAGTCTCGCAGCAAGTTGTCTTTCGCATCTTCTGCTGCCGGAGCAAGCATGTAGCGGAAGCGCTTTGCCTTTGAGCAACATTCGTCATTCAGCCGATCGGCAAGGGCTGCCCGGACGCTCTGTCCCGACCCGATATAGAGGACCTTCATGGCTGCATGCATGACAAAGACTCCTGCGGCCTCGGGGACTGACTCGACGTTCGTCCTGTCGAAGTCAAGCCACTGAGACCACTCTTCAGGCACTCTTTCCGGCACCCTTTCCCATGCCGTTCAATACAGCATGCATATTTTATGGCTTGTCTTTTTCTTCCAAAGAGGACTTTGCGGCCTTTTTCGTGCTCTCCAGGTAGGCCATGGTCAGAGCAAGGTTGCCAAAGCCCATCGAGTTGAGCGTCTCTGACGGGACCATGACTATCGTGTTGCCCTGAACCTTTATGGACTCGTATAGCATGTTAGACTGCCTCAGGGCGTAAGCTACTGGGTTCTTTTCGTAGACCTTGGATGCCTGCTCAAACTGCTGTGCGACCTGCACCTCTGACTCGCCGTACTTTACACGTGCGTTCTTTTCGCGCTCGGCCTGGGCCTCCATTGACATGGCAGCTTCGAGCTCTTGCGGAATGATCACCTGTCGGATTTCAACTCCTGTCACTTCGATCCCCCAATTCGCAGCTTCATTTGCGATTACGGACTTGATATGCTGGTTGACCTCCTCCCTCCTCGAAAGTATGTCCTGAAACACCGACGAGCCAATGTTGTTGCGCAGGGTTGTCTGGGAGACCTGCTGGATTATTTCGTTAAAGTTCTCCACGTTCAGTATCGCGTCACGCGCCCTCTCCTCTATTATCTTGTACCGGAGAATCGCGTCGATCGTTACAGGAACGTTGTCTTTTGTCAGCATGCGCTCTGCCTTGAATTCCCTGACCTTTTCCCTGACGTCCACCACCAAGATGCTGTCGACGAACGGGATCCTGGACTTTACGCCCGGCCCAACCTGGCCCTGGTACTTTCCAAGTCTGAGAATTATGGCACGCTCGTACTGCTTGATTATCATTAGGAACGCTGAAATGATGACTGCGATTCCGATTGAGATTGAAATGTAGGATACTAATGCGCTGTCCATTGACTGGCCGATCGCGAGCCCGATGACCAGAATCAGTATGCCTGCGATTATGTGCGCTCCTGAGCCCTTCTGGCTGACGATGCTTTCCGATATGTTAAAGATCGAAGACATTCTTTCCACCTCGTATATTATATAGTCTGCAGATGATTTATTGTTTTATTAAAAAGTCTATGTATTCTATATAGGTCACTTGGCCAGCTGCCTGAGGTGCGATACTACTATTGGAAGGAACGCGCCCACGTCAGTAACGATGCCGATCGCCTGAGCGGTCCCCCTGTCGATGAGTTTTGTTACGACTGGCTGGCTAATGTCCACGGCAACTACTTTCACTGACGCAGGAAGCATGTTGCCGACTGCTATAGAATGGAGCATAGTCGAAAGCATGAGGACAACCTTCGCTCCCTTCGTTACCTCCTTGTATTTCCGCTGAGCCTCTACCACGTCAGTTACAACATCCGGCAGCGGCCCGTCGTCCCTGATTGAGCCAGCAAGGACGAAGGGAACGCCCTTTCTTACACACTCGTACATGACGCCGGACCTTAGGATCTTTTTGTCGACCATCTGTTTGATTCCACCTGCCTTGAAGACTTCATTGATTGCTTGCATGTGGTTCCTATGGCCTCTTACGGCAAGCGTGCCGTCCCGGACCTTCATCCCAAGAGAGGTGCCGAGCAGCGCGTTTTCGATGTCGTGGACGGCTAGCGCGTTGCCAGCCAGCAGCCCGTCGACATATCCCATCCTTACCATGGACGCCAGGGCGTCTGCTGCACCCGAATGTACGAGGACGGGCCCGGAGACTACGATAATCTTGCCCCCATCCTTCTTGGTGTTGTAAATGTCAGTCGCGACCTTTCTGGCAATGTGCTGCGTTGGCCGCTCGCTCGAGCTGGCGCTGCTCATGAACTGAAATATGTCAACGCCTTCCCTCGGGCGCTCCAGCGGTATGATCTTGACCCCCCGCTCGCCAACAACTATCATGTCGCCCTTGGCAATGTCGCGAATAATCTTGCACGCTGCGGTCTTTTTTCTGGTGTCCACAACGATGCACTTGTCCATCATCATGTTCTGGACGGTGATCCACCGGCCTGAGTAGTAGACCTGGGTTGCATTGTTTGTCGTGCTGTAAAAGTCATCCGGCATGACCATGTCCTTTGACGCCGGCTCGAGCTTGACTTCCTGCACTGAGACAGGTTGGGCGCCCTCACGGTAGACCAGCTCCAGAATATTTTCGAGGTGGTCCTTGTCCTTCCCCCTCACGAGGAGCCGGGCATAACTTGCGTCCCGCTTTCGCTTACCGACCGTAAATTCAAGGACCTGGAAGTCCCCCCTCAGGTCCATTACACTGTCGAAAATCCTGGTAAGGATCATCGAGTCGATGAGGTGACCTTTGACCTCGATCTCCTGCTCGAATTTTTCTGTCAAAGTACTGTTTCGGTAAGCCGATTGCAGAGTTATAAGGTTATATCGGAAGTGAAAGCTTGCCGAAATATTCCTGCATGTTGTGCTCGGACTTTAGCTTGGTGACGATCTCTTCCTTCACACCGTCGTTGAACCACTGGGCTATGGTCTTTGCGATCCCGTTTTTGTCGCATAGCACGATCATGTAGCCGGCGTCCTCCTTCACCAAGGCGTAAAGGTTTTCCTCGCCCACAGGCTCCCACTTGTTGTCCTTGTTGTCCTTTAGCGCAAGCGCGGGCATCGCGTGGCCTGCATAGCGTGTCAGCAGCTCCTGTGACGCCTTGACCCTCTTTTCGCCGATCTTTAGCGCAGTAAAATACTGCATCTTGCGAAGGATGAATCAGATCCGAGTTAAAGTTCTTTCTCGGATTCAAATTGGCTCAGAGTGCAAAACCAGTCATCCCCAACGCGGGTACTTTCCGTCTAGACTCTTCATCGCCGGAACTAGTTCGGCGTTCCTCGTTCTTAAGATATTCACAGATGGTCTGACGTGATTTGGCGAAACGTCCGAGTGACAATATCGTTGGTGCCGTCCTCGATTTCGGCCTTTGCTGACCGGAAGAACTGCGCCAAAAGTGACTTGTCGTATCCGCGCATGGCATAGTCGCCTGCCTGCAGGGCCATCTCGAACTTGTCAATCCTGTGGACGAACCGCGCCGCGCGGGTCCGATTGCCGAGGTATTCCGCCCAGATTTCCGCATACTCGGATCTCGCCTTGGCCGGAAGCGATGCCAAGATTCCCTGCATCGCCTTTTTTTCCAGACTTACTTTTTCTGCCGACGGAACAGCTCCGGGGATGTAATCGCCAACGACTGACTCGGCAAGGTCGTGCAGCACAACCATCTTCATGACTCGGGAAGTGTCGAGACCGAGCATGTCTGAAAAAAGCATCGCAACAGCGCACATTGCAAAGGAGTGATCCGCCACCGACTCGGCCGACTCTACTTTAACCTTCGAGACCCAGCCCGCGCGCTTGACAGATTTCAGCTTTAGCACAGAGCGGAAAAAAGGATCCAGGCCGTGCCTTCTTACCATTTCCTCGAGTCGCCTTCAAGGAGGCCCGAGCCGTGGTGTATTCTGTCTATATGTTTTGACAGCTCTTCGTTATCCTTGAACTTGGACTGGCAATACGGGCAAGTTGCCCCTCCTTCTTTGGTCGTGTTTGTCATGCCAGAAGAAGTTGGTCTGTACTTTACTTAAATCTAGTGCCCCGAGTGTGCGACAGTCGGAGCTACCAGCGAGTCAGAAGCTGCCTTCGCAAAATTCCCACCGACCGTCAGCGGGAGCATATCGGCCAGGAATGCAAGGACTGCTGTTGCGACTGCCATAATTGCCGCAATGGCAACCAGCAGGAATACGTTTTGTAACTGTCCCAATATTGCAAAGCCTGCACATTGATCATTTTAAGCTTGTCATGTAAGCAAAATTAACTTCCAGCTAGCCGCTTTTCCACGGCACATCAGGAGTCCCTGTTCGCTTGTTCGCCAGTCTAGCAGCCACAAAAAGCAGATCTGATAGCCTGTTGAGATATACGCCGATTGCAGGATTTACCGGGTCTTTTCCTCTCGCAAGCGCAACCACCTTGGATTCGGCTCTCCTGGCGACCCCGCGGCATTTGTGCAGGATTGACGATTCAACGCTTCCGCCGGGCAGGATAAAATAGGTAATCGGGTCAAGCTCGCCTTCAAACTTGTCAATGACAGGCTCTAGCGCGGAGGTCATTTTCTCGTCTGCGCGCGGGCTCTTGAACTTGTTTTCGGGGTAGCTTGCGTCCGCGAGATCGGATCCTACGACAAAAAGGTCGCTCTGTACTCTTGTCAAGGTTTCGCAGAGGTCGGCAAATCCGCCGTGCCTTGAAAGAAACGCGATCGCAAGGCCAATGTTGGAATTGAGCTCGTCAACCGCCCCGTATGCCACGATCCGCGGGTCGGCCTTGGAAACCCGGGCGCCCCCGATAAGCCCGGTCTCGCCTTTGTCGCCGGTGCGGGTATAGATCTTCATGAAATACCAAGCGCTCTAATTAGAATTTAAGAATATGGATTGCCTCCATGAGCCACTACCGTCGTATTAAAATACCTCTCTCGAAGCTGTATGCTAGATGCGAAGGATCGCCATAATTGACGACGAGCCGGACATCACCGCCGTGCTCAAGCTCGGCCTTGAGCAGAACGGATTTTCAGTCGAAACATTCAACGACCCGCGGCTCGCCCTTTCGAGTTTCAAGCCTGACTACTATGATCTCGTGATAATCGACATCCGGATGCCCTTCATTAACGGATTTGACCTGTACAGGGAGCTCAGGAAAAGGGACGCAAATGTCAGAGTCTGCTTCCTGACAGCGTTTGAAATCTACTACGAAGAATTCAGAAAGTTGTTTCCAAACATCGACGTAAAGGCGTTCGTCCGAAAGCCGGTGAGCATTTCGAATCTGGTCAAGCAAGTTAACGAAGTAATCGAAGTCCGCTAGGCTGACCGCTCTTTAAGGTACCTTACAAGCCTGATCGCGTCCATCTCCTTCAGGCTTTTTCTGTTCGACGAAATGTACTGCCTGAATGCCTCAAGCTCGCCAGCCAGAGCGGGGTCCCGGCCCCTTGCCTGCTCTATGATGTCGGGATAATTCCTGTGGGGAAAATAGGTCTCTTTTGCGACTTGTGCCAGCAATTTTTTTGTCCGGCGATCGATCACCCCTTTTTTTCGAGCAAGAAAGAGGTTGAACCTGATGTCGACCATTGCTTCCGACTGGAGCACATAATCTCCGTCAGGGGAAAACGTCACGGCGACTTCGTCGTCGGCGTTCAACTTGCCCGACTTGAAGAGTTCAAAGACTTTTCCTATTCCGACCATCCCGAACTTTTCCAGCTCCACTGCGCGCAGCGCGCCAAGACTGGCGGCCCCGGCAAGGAGCATCCCTTTCTTTCTGGCAAGCTGGAAGACTTCTATCGGCGTGGGAGGATAGTCCTGCAGGAAGACCCCGTCCACCAGACCCACCATGTTGACCTCGGGATCAGCAGAGAGTTTCAGGAGGTCCCCCTTTCGGGCAGGGGGCATATATACTGCGTCCGGGAAAATGCGTTTTGCCTTCTCGTGGCTCAGCGACGGGCCGAGAAATATTACCGGCTTTGCCACTGCCTGAAGCACTCCCTGGCCCTCCGGCCCATCACCGACTTTGTTATCTTGAACGTCTCCAGCCCCGGGACAATCGCCCTGACCACCGGGATCTTGATATCCGGGTTCGTCAGGTCCACAATTATCGCCCTTCCCAGCCCGACCTTTTTCAAGCGGGAAACGATCAGTTGAATGTCGTCCAGAATGTCTTCGTTAAAATACGTTTGAATATCGCGGAACGTGACAACCCTTGACGAAGGCATGAACTGCCACGCCCGCCTGTCATCCGTGTTGCTTTCGCCGTACCTTATTTTCCTGAGATCATCCCTGGCTCCCTGAATGTTTGCAGCCCTGGTCTGAGAAACTTCTGTGATTGCGCGCAAAAGCGCGATGCGGGCATCGGGGTGGGTTCCGTGACCTTCCGCAAGGTATCCGTAGTCATGCGATACCCATTCCACGCTGCTTGCGTTGAAAGTCGGTATTCCAATGTCGGACGTGATGTCCTTGACGATTAGCGAGATGCCTGCCTTTGTAAATTTAGCGACTAGATCGCGGACCGGCTGGAAGTCGATGTCTGAAATATCGACGTCAGGGAAAACTCCGGGGTCGTCAACGAACCTGTCGGAAGGGATAGACGGGATCTTGTATCCGCCGGCAGCAAGCGAGTTCGCCACTGACCGCAGTATGTGAAACGGGATTGCGCTTGCCCGGAGCTCTGCAAGGCTCATTGCATCACGCTCTATTACTTCGCAAAGTGAGTGGCAGACTGCTTCCTCCAAAACGTTCCCTGACGCCAGGCCGTTGGTGTGGAAGTACGCAAACGGGTTCACCGCAGGAGGAGAAGGCGCATAACGAAAAAGTGCGATAGATCCTGGAACCATCACTTCTCCGGCATTCAAGTCGTGGCCCGCGATCCAGTCCATCAGCATGTCATCGCGGTACTCAAACCTGACGGGCTCGACGATCTCGTCGGGGTGCACGGCTTTGCGATTATTTTTCACAAGATCCGCATAGCTGGTTCTGACAAACCTGCTCGTGTGGCCTCCTGCAGGGAGTGACGAATATCGTTCGATGCTCTCCATCAGCGCGCTTGCCATGGCGTGATCCCGAGTCGGGCCCTTGCCGCTGTAGACCCAAATGTAATCCTCGGTGCCGGGCAGCACGGCGGAAAAGTTGGGTATTCCAAGAACGTCCATGTGTGTAATGTCGGCCAGCCGGGTCACCCCGATCTTGGTCTGCAGCGGAATTACTTTTTCCAGAGTTTCCCGAGCCGGCCTTATCCTGGAAGTGCCGTTGACGGTCCACTTTTTCCTGCTCTGGAGCTGCACCGATCAGCTGTTCTTCCCGAAGTTCATATCAAGCTTTCCTCTTTGGGAATTCGTGGAGTTCTGCGGCCTGACACCTCATGCATGCCCTTGGCTCGGCATCGATCAGGTAATTGATGTAAAAGCACTTTGCGCACTGCATCCTCGCCAGCTTTGCAGAAAGCGTGACCTCGTTTCCGGTCTGCAGCAGGACCGTCCTTGACACGAGGCTTGCGATAACTGTCTTCATGGTTTCCGAAAGTGCAGCAGGATCCGTCCCTCTGTACCGGAGATACAGGGTCACCATGTCGTTTGGCAAGGCCTCGAGGCGGAACGACGTCTTGCCGGCGTTGGACTGCCTGAACAAATGATCGCGCAGGTACCAGTCCAGCTCCCCGATCGTCCGATCCGCGCCAGACATTCGATGGAATCAAAAAAACGCGGTACCATATTTAAATGATGGACGATCTGAATAAGGGTTATTAATCCAGCTCAACATCAATTCAGCTGTTGGGCTCCGGCACCAAGAACCAGCAAGAGCTGTGCGATGCGATTTTTGCCCTTGACGAGAGCGTCAGGTTCGCCGGAGTGATTGACAAGATGGGCAACCTTGTTGCCGGCGGAATGAAGAAAGGATTGCAGCCGCTCGAGCCAAAGGAGGAGCGGCGCAAGCTGTACCTGGACTTTGCCTTCCGACACGCGATGCGCCAGGACTTTGACCCGGAATTCGGCAGGGTAATCTATACACTTTCAGAGCGCGAGAAGATCAAAATAGCATCGTTTCCGCTGGGTGAAAAGCTGCTCCTGATTTCGATCGACAAGGTCGGCGACCATGCTGATATTATCAACAGAGTCATGGAACTGATTGGATCCGACTGAAGATTATATACGCGCATGTTGTTCCTCCTGCAATGCCTGCTAGCAGCAAAAAGCATGCCCGCGGCCACCATACGAGTGGAGCTGAAGGCGACGACCTGGTGGTCAGAAAAATCACCGGCAAGGAGCTTTCGGAATCAGAGGAGCTGAGCGCACGTCTCACAGCGCTCGTTGAGATACTGGATGAAAAAGGCGTGCTGAACAAGAGAGAGTACAACAGGATTGTAGCAATGCGCCTCCATGAAATCTCCAAGGCAGGTGCGATAGGCGAGCTGGATGAAGAGCTCTGATGGCCATTTCGCAGCAGGGCAGGGTATTTGCCCTGTCAATTCTTGGAGGCCTTGTTGCAGCCGGGATCCTCGCGGCCATGTACTCGACGTTCGTGCAGCCTTATTTTGACGTGCTCACCGAGGCAGTGATCGACGACCAGATAGCCGATGGCGAGTATGATGAGGGAGAGTTCGATTTCCGGCTGCAGTCAATTCGAGCCAGCAATAGCTGGATCTCGCTGGCATGGGGGCTGTTAGGCGGCGCGCTGATTGGGGGTGCGCTGGTCTATGGGAAAAGAACTGGACGACGAGTCCTTGATGCCGTGATAATAGCTGCGATCGCATGGTTTGTCCTTTATGTTGTGCCAGGCTTGAAGTACCCTGCCAGCCTAATCGCTTTTTTCGACGATGATGCCGCCGTGACATACTTTCCGCTTTACTACGGCTACCTCGCAGTCTCGGGCCTTGCCGCCTTCGGTATCGTTGCTGGGTTTAGGAAGGTCTCCTCAAGGAACAAGCTGCTTGGCATGGGAGCGCTCTATCTCGCCGTCATCGCGGCTGCTTACTTTGCGTTTCCTGCTTATGAGTTGGACTTGCATTACAACCAGCAGATGCTGGGTTCGTGGAGGACCTTCATTTCGGCCTCAATGACTGCGTTCTGGTTCTCTGCTGGGCTGATCGCAGGGCTACTTTGCAAGTACGGCCTTGCAAAAAAGCCCTGAAGAAGCCGAAAGTACGCTGCACGAAAATTACGAGCAACAGAAGGTTTTGCCTGACGGCATCTTGCGAGGACAAGAATCTTGTCAAATAAAACGGCTGAGTACTTTGGTGTACAGCAGGATCGTAAGGACCGATGGTGGAATGAGGCCGATCATAAAGACATTGGGAGCGACGTCGCCCGGAATGTCCATCTCGTTTATCATCGCAATGACGCCGAAAAACGACGCGAGCAGCGTGGCAGTAAAAAAGAAAACCATGCCTACCAGCAAGATCGCTATCCTAGCCGGGCTTCTGGTAGAACTTTTCACGACCTCGGACATAGAGTTGTAATCTTTCCGCGTCTATAATATGTGTTGGCAGGCGCACAATGGCTGAACACGCTCTGCTGTAATATAGCAGTGGATGGAGCTTTGGGCTGACAAGAAGTGGAGAAAGCGCC
>DATEEE010000219.1:0-7886 GCA_035281285.1 Nitrososphaera sp. | reverse complement strand
CTTTACTCCGGCAGATATTGCTGAGCTGATCCATCTGAGTTCGTTGTCGTTTGGAGAATCGCCCCTGGACTTGTACTCTATCATCATAAAGTCGTCCCCGTCGTCCCTCCAGGCAAAGACATCAAAAAAGCCAGAAATGCTTCCACCATTTTTCTCCTTGATGGCGCTGAATTTCTCCGCCGGCCTTGGAGGCAACGCCGGCGCAACTCCAGTTGGTGGCATGCCAGACCAGAGAATGTCCTTGTGGCCGCGGCTGTGAAAGGAATCGACCCACGCTCCCTTCCACTGATCCTTTTCAAGGTACCTTAGTATTGCGAGCTCGCCAAACAAAACTCGCCCGTCGTGAACCACCACCGGCTTGCTCAGATACGTCTTGTCTTCCAAGACGTCCAGTATCCGGGAGTTCTTTACCTGCTGCAGGCTGGCGCATGGAAAGTGAATCTTTAGGCCTTCGATGCGAATCTCACCAGAATCTGTCCTGCGATTCACGTACCTTTTTTCAAATGCTAGCTTGCGCAGCTTTTCCAACGTGAAAGGTGGGGCAAGGCATGAACTAAACGTTGCGTCAAGAGCGCAGTTTTGTGCAGCCAGTTAGCTGTGTAATACTTTATTGCAGATCGTGGTTCGGGATGCATTCAGACCGTAGAATCTACTCTAATCCAACCGTGAATTATGTAAAAAGGCTCATGACCGATTCGAGATTCCTTTCAAATCGACTTTCATCTCTAACCTGTTGGAGAGCCCGTGCGCGCTTTAGAATCTGGTTCTTGCCCAGTTTGAAATGCCTGATGCAGGTCTTCATGTCTCGAACGTCATCATCGGTCAGCCTCTCGATTTTTGTAACTACAATGTCAAGGGGTTGAAGGGCGCGCAGATCGATCCTAGCGAGGTCCACGCTTAGCCTGACGCTTACTTTGGCATAATCTTCTGGCAGGCGCTGGCCGAACACCAGGCCATCGGGCCACATATGGATCTGAAATCCCCGATTAGGAACGCCCGCACTAAGCCTGCTGAATTCCGCAAGGTCGGCGTAAGGGCCGGTAAAATCCAGGTGGATCGCAGGCGGCTTCAAATCGAGAAGTGTCATTGCTGTGTCGCCCGCACCTACAATCACTAGTTTGCTCAGCTCTGGAACCGACCGGTCAACGTCAGCAAGTAACCCGAGCAGGTCCTTCTTTGTGGGCTGCATATATCGCTTATTCGTTGAAACGGCTCTCTTATTACCGGTTCCCGGCTCGCCAAGTATTGCCTGGGTCCACGATCTCGAGGAACTGCAGCAGTTGATTTAGGGATCAGAAATTTCTTTGAAAGACGGCGTGGCCCCGACGAACCTTGCAATTTTGCTGCGCAAAAAGACTTCCTGTTCTTTGCCGCAGTCGTTGCACCTCAGCCTCATCCTGCCAGAAATGCTCCTGTACTTTGGCTTTGTCACCTCGTCCTCAATGATGCATTCTAGGACATTGCCGCAATCGCATGAAAATACGTGTTTGGCCATGGCGCAGCCATAATTGATCGGATCAGGGATAAAAACCTCAGAGGTTGCAGATTGTCTGGCACCCGGAGTACCGGGAATGAACAATACTCATCGCCGGCTTCGTATATTGTTTTATATAACTTTCCTACCAAGACGCGCGTGCCCGTCGATCCCAGTGATACGACTTGGATCATAGTAGCCACCGGCCTGGTCATGATGATGACCCCGTCGCTCGGGTTCTTCGAGGCGGGCCTTCTTCGGAGCAAGAATTCTCTTTCGGTAATCATGCAGACCTTTACCGGGCTCGGCATTCTGACTGCGCTTTGGTTTATCGCTGGTTTCTCGATGGTCTACGGTACCTCTCAGGGAGGGATAATTGGCGGGCTGGACTTTGTCTTTTTCGGCAACATCCCGCTTGAAGAAAGCTTGCCATACGCGCCCACCATACCGGGAGTGACTTTTGCGTCATACGTCATGATGCTGGCAGTTGTGACGCCACTGCTAATTACGGGAGCAGTTGCCGAGCGGATGAAGTGGAGCGCATTTCTGATTTTTGTAATTGCATGGAGCCTGTTTATCTATTTCCCGCTCGCGCACTGGGTCTGGGGAAAGGGCGGGTGGCTGGCACAGCTGGGAGTTTTTGATTTTGCGGGAGGGATTGTGATCCACACCAGCGCAGGTATGAGCTCGCTGGCCGCGGCGCTTGTGCTAAAGAAGAGAAAGAACTTTGGCACGTCACTTCTGCTTCCGCACAACATACCCCTGGCAGTTATCGGGGGCGCGCTGCTCTGGCTCGGCTGGTTCGGATTCAACGCGGGAAGCGGCTTTATCTCCGGCGCGCTGGCTTCCAACGTTCTCTTGGTCACCCACATCGGCTCGGCAATGGGCGCGACAGCGTGGGTGCTGCTCTCATGGATCAGGTCGGGCAGGCCGTCCCTAATTGCCGCCCTCAACGGGATGCTAGTCGGGCTCGTGGCCGTTACTCCGTCCGCAGCTTACATCAGCGCCCAGAACGCGTTCTTTCTTGGAATAGTCGCAGGAGTGATCTCTTATTTCGCAATGATATTTTTCAAGGATAAGCTGAAGATTGACGATGCCCTTGACGTTGGAGCAGTTCACGGGGCAACCGGAATCACAGGGTCGCTTGCGGTCGGACTGATCGCAAGCGCCGCGCTCTTTCCTGCAGTTCCCAACGGGCTGCTAAATGGCGGAGGCTGGGGGCTGCTCCAGGCCCAAGCGATCGGAGTAGGAGTAGCAGTTCTGCTAGGCTTTGGAGGGACCATAGCGATTTCAAAGGTTATTGACAAGACAATCGGGCTGCGCGTAAAGGAAATTGAAGAGGACATCGGGCTGGACATTACGCAACATGCAGAGAAGGCGTACCTGGAGTGAATTTGAATGAAAAAAATTGACGCGATAATTCGCTCTGAAAAACTGCCTGAGGTGAAGGAGGCCCTCAAGTCTCTGGGCATCAGCGGCATGACCGTCTATTCTGTGTCAGGCTGGAGCAAGGGCAAGGAACAGAGCCTGCAGTGGAAGGGCCATCCGGTTGTGCACGACCTGATAGCAAAGTCAAAGCTGGAAGTGCTTGTTCCCGATTCTGATGTAGAGCGCACGATTGAGGTCATAACGGCAAGCGCCAGGACAGGCTCCCACGGCGATGGGATTATTTTCGTGGTGCCCGTCGAGCAGATCGTCAACATCATGACGATGCTCAAGGGCGAAAAAGTGGTTTCATAGAAATTCTGGTGCTGTGTGGACCCGCGCTGCCGGCAAGTATTTTTTTCCTAGCATTCAAACGCTGTGTCGCCGGCGTCCTTGAGGCAAGTGTCAGTTTCCAGGCCGCCAATGTTTGCGTCGTTTGCCTTGCTATCCCGGCTATCCAAGATGTCGGCTCCATCAGCGCCGTACAAGAGGTCGTTGCCGGCGTCGCCGTAGATCGTATCATTCTGATCATCTCCCAGCAGTACGTCATCGCCTCCTCCTCCCCTGAGTGTGTCCTTGTCTTCATACCCGAAAATAAGGTCGTTCCCGGAGCCTCCCAACAGGCGATCATTGCCCGCAAGGCCTGACAGCCGATCGTTCCCTGCTCCCCCGTTCAGCACGTCGGCGTGCGCTCCACCCACGAGCCAGTCGTCGCCGGCTTCGCCATAGACCTTGTTCTTGCCCTTGCCGCCTGTGATCCTTACGTCATTACCTTCGTTGCCGTGGAGCTCGTCGTTGCCCGTGTCCCCAAAGATCCATTCGTCTCCGAGGCCCCCTTCGATATAGTCGTCGTCAAAGCTTCCCATGAGGTGGTCGTTGCCGTCCTGGCCGAATATTCTGTCGTTGCCCTCGTCTCCCATAAGGTGGTCGACCCCGTCGCCTCCGTAGATCTGGTCCGCTCCAAAGCCGCCTTCAATGAAATCGTCAAAAGTTCCGCCCGTTACAAAGTCGTCGCCGTCGTCAGCAAAAATAAAGTTGCGGCCGGATGGATCCGTGATTACGTCATTGCCCGCGCCGCCGCAGATAATGTCGTTGCCGCCAAAGCCGTTGATCGTGTCATTGCCGCCAAGCCCGGCGATAACGTCGTCGCCGTCTGTTCCGTCAAGAATGTCGTCCAGGTCGGTCCCGAAAATAGTAGGGCTTGCGCAGTCAGCCGCCTCGTTTACCACGTTCCAGCCGGTCCCTGCGTCGATGGTGTTTGTGCCAATAAAGTCAATGATAAAGTCGTCTCCGTCACCAGTGGTGATTGTGTCGTCGCCATCCTCTCCGAAAATAAAGTTGCTGTCAAACATGTCAGTGATGTTGTCGTTGCCCGGGCCTCCGACCAGAAAGTCGTCTCCATAGTCGTCGACTATTATGTCGTTATCGTCGCCTCCAAAAAGGTGGTCATTGCCTTCGTGGCCTTCAAGGTAGTCCTCGCCCTCATCCCCTATCAGCCAGTCCCTATCCTCGTCGCCGTACAGATGATCGACGCCGAGGCCGCCCACTATCCAGTCTCTCCCGGTTCCTCCGTAAATTGTGTCGTCGCCTTCGCCCTCATACAGCAAGTCATCGCCGGCTTCGCCGTACAGGATGTCTGTGCCGTTATTTCCAAAGAGAAAATCGTTGCCATTGCCGCCGTAGATCGTGTCATTGCCGTCTGTGAGCTTGACGTCATCATCGCCGTCACCGCCGTAGACCAGGTCGTTTCCGGCGCCAGACCTGATAATGTCGTGGCCTGCGTCACCATAGATCGTGTTGTTGCCGCCGCCACCGCTTACAAAGTCGTTGCCCGGTCCGGCGCATACTATGTCGTCGCCGTCAAGAGCGTTGACCAAGTCGCTTCCCCCTTTTGCGTCAATGATGTCGGCCTTGGGAGTGCCGGTGATCAGGTCGTTGCCTTCGGTTCCGACTATGGTAGGATTTTCGCACGGAGCGACCTGAGCTAGAGCTGTGCCAAAAGGCATTTCTATCAAGGCACCCGGAACTTGAAAAATGATATAATGCACAGGCAACGAAGCAATTAGGAACGTCAGAGCGGCGAGAATAGGAAACTTTGTCCAGCATCCGTAGCAGCCTCGATCGCCAGAACTTGACTCAGAAATATTTCGCTTGACATTTCCATCTCTCAATTCCGAGAGCTTTTGACCGAGAGAGAACATGCCAGACGGGGAGAATGTCGATTATTTAATGTGGTACGTATCAATTGCGATGTTGATATGTCGCGGAATGCTAATTAGATAAGACTAGCCGAAAATGGTAACTGTACCGTGGATTGCGCTGTCACGTGAGAATGATTCTGAAACTCCGGGTTCAACTTTACATGCCTGCGGGAAGACGGCCCAGAACGGTGCCCTAGGTTCTGGTGTAACGCGATTCTGGCATTGAGAATTGAAGCCAAATGAATATAGCATTATTAACGATATCTCGTCTTCCGCTCTGAACTACCTTGAATCACAAAAATTTGACTCCTTTCACCGGCTATGTCTTGCGTATTAGTCGGAAGCTGGGGCTCTCCCAAGCCAGGAAATGACAAAGATGCGGTTTGAAGAATCGATACCGAGCCCACTGAAGAGGTGAAAACTTACCGAACGCTGAGTAATTAATTTATAGTTAGTCATCTTCCAAACTCGCATGATAGCTTCCCGCTGGAGATACGTGTCTGTTGGGGTTCTGGTAATTCTAGCTACTGGATTTTCATTTCAACACGCCTTCGCAGAAACTTCAGCATTCTACGCGGAAGTAAGCGGCAAAGTCAAAAAGCCAACCAGCTGCCCTGAAGGAGCTTTTATCTGCGGTCAAACGACAATAGAGGGCTTTGGACCTGCCGAATTTCTCTATTACTTGACAGGAGGTGTACCCACTTCAAATGCTTGTGTAGACTATACTGCCATTGCGATATTCGTTTTAGCGGATGAAAGCAGGTTGGTACTTGACGAGACGGGCGCAGCTTGTGGGCCGGGTAATTCGTTCTTTACAACGCCGCCTCACAGTTGGGGAAATCCAACTGAAGTTGAGGGTAGCTGGACCGTCGCAGATGCGACGGGACAGTTCAGCGGACTGACAGGCAGTGGTACAAACAGTGCACAAGTTGCAGGTGCTCAACTCAGTGCAGTGTATCAAGGAACTTTAGAATCATAAGGTTGGCTCTATCAGAGAAGCGGCACAAAAGCACGCTTGTTTGGGGGCTTACTATTTTTATTGCGGCTCTATCGTCGCGGGCGGTTTGCTCGACACCGCGTACGTAACCCACGTCGCCCCTTCAACTTCGTTCGTTATCCTGTTGCTCATCTTTTCAAGAAGCTCGTGCGGCAGCCTTGACCAGTCGGCGGTCATGGCGTCAACTGATTCTACGACCCTGATCATCACGATGTGGCCGTACACTCTCTCATCCCCGAGCACTCCAACTGCCTTATCGTCTCCCACTGCCGCATAGGCCTGCCAGATTTTTTCGTACCAGCCGGCTGCCTTTAGCTCGTCCTCAACTATCTTGCTGGCGTGCTTGCATATCCTCGTCTTTTCGGGCGTGATCTCACCAACTATCCTCACCGCAAGGCCGGGCCCCGGAAACGGATGCCTTTTCAGCAATTCGTTAGGGACTCCCAGCAGCCTGGCGACCTTTCTGACTTCGTCCTTGTAGAGGTACCTGAGAGGCTCGATCACCTTCAGGTTCAGCCACTTTGGCAGCCCTCCGACGTTGTGATGCGTCTTGATTACAGCAGCAGGGCCCTTTGAAACGCCGCTCTCGATGACATCCGGGTACAGCGTCCCCTGAGCAAGCCACTGGAACGGGCCGTTCGTTTTCACAGTGTCAACAAAGACCATTGCAAATTCCTCTCCAATTATCTTACGCTTTTCCTCAGGGTCAGCAACCCCCTTCAGTTTGCCCAAGAATTGCTTTTCCGCATTGCGGTAAATCACGTCGATCCCTAGGTGGTCCTTGAACAGCTCTACCACTTCGTCCTCCTCTCCCTGCCTGAGGAGCCCGTGGTTGACAAACAGGCACTTCAAGTTGGCCCCTATGGCCCGATGCATCAATGCGGCCACAGTTGTGGAATCTATTCCGCCGCTCACCGCGGCAAGAACCTTCTCATTGCCCACCTGCTTTCGAATGTCTGCTATCGTGGTTTCGATAAAGCTCTCCATGTCCCATTCCGCCTTGGCGCCGCTGATAGTGCGCGAAAAATTCTTCAGTATCTCGGTCCCCTTTTCCGTGTGGACCACTTCGGGGTGGAACTGGATCCCGTACATTTTCTTCTCCTTGCTTCCGATCGCAGCAGAAGAGGAATTGTCAGTGTGCGCTATTACCCTAAAGCCTTCAGGAACCTTTTCCGCCGCGTCCCCGTGGCTCATCCAGCATTTAATGCCGGATCCGAGGCTCTTGAATAAATCAGAATTGTCGTCTATGACTAGGCCAGCCCTGCCGTACTCCCTGCTCGATGCCCGCTTTACCTTTCCGCCAAAATTGTCGACTAGCACCTGGTGGCCGTAGCATATCCCGAGTATTGGCTTGCCCATCCTGAGCACCTCCTTGTCCGGCTTGGGGGCGTTATTTGCGTAGACGCTCGCAGGCCCGCCGGAAAAAATGATCCCCTTGGGGTCCAGCTCTTTGATAATTTTCGCCGGCGTGTTGAACGGCAGGAGCTCGCAGTAGACGTTTGCCTCTCGAATCCTCCTGCAGATAAGGTGGCTGTACTGCGACCCGAAATCCAGGACCACTATCTTGTCCATCGGATCATCCGCTGCTCTTTTCGAGCATTCTCGTAAAAACCCAGGAGGAAGTGTTAAAGATCTCCTGCAGGCGCTCCTTTTCGCGGTAGTTTTCTATCACTATTTTCTTGATCGTCCCGTTTTCTTCCTCGACCCGATAGGCAAGCACGTCAGATTCTTTCATCGCGCCCTGCGCGACCCTTTCGGCGTCCTTGGCTTTCATGCCTTCGAGGATCCG
>DATEEE010000218.1:0-22005 GCA_035281285.1 Nitrososphaera sp. | reverse complement strand
TCGACAGAAACGGTTGCGTTCTCGCCCGGTGCGGTTATCCCGTACGACTGGGCTCCTATCCAGTCGTGGTTGCTCGGCAGGTCAAGAGTTTCCGTGGCAAATGAAAGGTAGACCAGCCCGCCCCCGCCTTCGACGTAGCTTCTCAAGCCGTCAAGCGAGCTGCCGAGGTCGTGATTTCCCTTTATGACGACAACGTTGAACTCGCCGAGATCGGACGGAAGACTTGAACTTTCTGTAAGTGCATAGTTTTCGTCCTCAAGCAAGGAAATAACGTCAGGATCAGACCCTATCACAAGCGCAACAGGCTGGCTCTGTGAATAGACTTGTTGGTACGCCGGTATGTAGAAGGTAGAAACTATGGCAAGTCCAATAATTGCCGGCATGAAAGCTCTGAACCTCACGTTCCTCAAGTGTCTCAGAGAGGGAATAATCCCCATTTGTATTATATATCATTATCTTGCAGGTACTGTATTGAACTTTCTGAAGGCTTGTTATATAACTAGAGCATTCAAGGGATAAGGCTGAGCGCAATCAACTTTTTCCACGGCCGCTGTGAAAATATCTGCGGGTCGTATCCCTTTACGTTGACTTTTTCGGATGCCCTTTTTGCGAGGAACAGCAGCAGGCTGGCTAGCGACCTCCAGAGCCTGCTGTTGGGATTGGAAGTGAACGAGCCCAGCGCCCACTTTGCGGCAGTGTATGCGCGGGGGTGATGCCTCAATGCGTAGTCCAGCAGCAGTTCCCTTGAGCTCGAGATAATGTAAAAGGCATGTTCGAAAATCTCTTCATTTGAAGCATAAACCTTTTTTGACATTTCCACCTTGCCCCTGCGCATCTCGGCAAGTATAGAGTCCAGGTTGTTTTCAGACTCGATCAGGTTGACGCAGTTTCCGATGGTCGAAACGACGTGAGAATCGCTGCCCGCAACGCAGTGCATCGAGTGCTCCTTTGCAAATCGTTCTGCCATCACGTTCGAAAACCTGTCGACGTTATTGCTGTTGAACGACTCCATCATGTCGCAGAGCGAGGCCTTTTCACGGATCCCATTTGTCACTGCGAATGGGTGCGCAGCGCAGGAAATTGCATCCTGCTTTCTGATCTCGTCCAGCGTTTCTTCGAGCGCCATGCCCGGCTTGATCCTGCTGTGCAGTCCATACGCAAGGACGTGGCCCTGCGTGTTTATTGTCACCTCTTCAGCCGGGTAGACCTTGATTCCGTCGAACTTGGCGTGGGAATTCTTGTATTCCAAGAGCTGGCGGTAGCCGTCAAGGGTATTGTGATTTGTCACGAACAGGACATCGATGTGGTTCAGGAGCGCAGCGTTCAGCTGATCTTCGATCCTGATGCCGCAGTCAAAGGGCAGCCTGACAGAAGAGTTCTGGTAATTGGAAAAGAGGTTGTGGCAATGAAGCTCTGCCCTCAAGAGTTGAGTCATGGTGCGGTATTTCTGCGCCTACATCGACCGGAAGCGTCCACCCCATATATAGCTGTAAGTCCGGGATATTACACCTGGCCGGATATAAGCCGCATACAATCCGGGCTCATAACAGTTAAAGCGTCCAATCCCAATCTTGCTGCAAACTGTCTTGCTTGGCTCGATACGGCTTACAAAGTCATCGGCGGTTTACTTTCTCCTTGTCTTCATTCCAATTGTGCTGGCGCTAGAGTTCTCGCACGCCGACCCTATTACTTTGTTCATAGTCGCAGCCATCGCGCTGATCCCCCTTGCAAAGCTGATTGGCGATTCTACGGAGCACCTCGCCACGCACTACGGCGCGACTACCGGTTCGCTCCTGAACGTGACGTTTGGCAATGCGGCAGAAATAATCATTGCAGTCGTTGCAATTAGCGCCGGCCTGCTGGACCTTGTCAAGGCGTCAATTACAGGAGCGATACTTGGCAATATCCTGCTCATATTTGGCTTGAGTGTAGTGGCATCGGGTCTAAAGTACAAGGAGCAAAAATTCAGCAGGGAGAACGTAGGCTTTCAATCATCGATGCTTTTTATCGCAATAATCGGGCTGGCAGTCCCCACGATCGTTTCGTTCACCATGCTCCCAGGCCCCGACAACGAGCAAAACGTCCAGCTCTTGAGCGACTCGCTTGCGATCATACTGCTAGCCGTATACGCGCTCGGTATCGTTTTTACCTTCTTTACGCACAGGCACCTGTTCAGCCCGGTCGCTGAGACCGAGGTCGGGGAGGTGCACGTCCATGAAGAGGTCCATGAAATTCACTGGAGCAAAAGGAAGGGGTTCCTATTGTTAGCCGCAAGTATGGGCGGCGTGATCCTCGTGAGCGAAATTCTTGTTGGGTCTGTGGAGGCGACGGGCGAGGAACTCGGCTTTGGCGAGCTGTTTGTCGGCGCGATAATTGTCGGAATTGTGGGAAACGCCGCAGAGCACAGCAGCGCCATCCTTTTGGCAAGGAAGGGCAAGATCGAGCTTTCAATCGGCATCGCTGCCGGGTCCGGCACTCAGATAGCACTGTTCGTAGTCCCTGTCCTTGTCTTTGCCGGGATTGCCCTGGGTCAACCGTTCACACTAGTGTTCACGCTTTTCGAGCTTGCAGTGATATTCCTTGGTGCAATAATTCTAAACCTGATCGTCCACGACGGCAAGAGCAACTGGTTTGAGGGTGTCATGCTCACTGCGGTCTATGTCATCATCGCGATCGGATTTTTCTTCATCGGATGACCGGGACAGTACAGATCAATCTTTCAGTTTTGCCGCTCTTGTCAGTATTTTTCTTACAACCTGTTCGTGGTCGTACGGTCTCTTCACCGCAGTGGCAAGCAGTTTCAGCCGTCGCGTCCTGCCGATCGGAAAGAGAAAAACATCAAGGTGCTTGCTGTGGAACATTAGGTATGACAGTTCGCCGAAAAAATCTTCGTTGTTCCTCGCCATTGACACCATAAGCTCGGTCTGGATCCGGAGTACCTTGAAGCGATGCTCATTTGGGGGTACCATTGGTTTTTTGAAGTAAGAACCGAGGAGATTAGCATTTTCGATGATAGCGGCCAGCAAAATGCTCTTGTCGAGCTCTACTATTTCTCTGCAATGCTCCACTGCCGCTGTGACCATCGCACATCTAGAATAGATTTCCCTATATTAGCTAACGACACCGTGCACTTGCGTTTGCTACTTTCCGCGCGCTCTTGCGAGTTCGTTGTGCATCCGCTCTATTATTATCGCCGCGCCCGGCCCCAAGATGTTCCTTAGCACAAGTTCTATTTCTATTACAGAGCACTCTTTTGCCCTTTCGTACGTTACGCCGTAGCGCTTCATGATATAATGCACAAGAATGGCTCTGGAAGAGTTCCCCAACATCCCCAGCGCCACGTCCAGCGCTCCCTTTGACTTTTGAGATTGGTACGCCTTTTTCGGCGGCATTTGGACGGCTATCTACAGATGTGTCTAGTATAATAGATTATCTGCTTTTGGGAACTGAAAATATCAAACGCCGAAATAGGGCAGATCATCCGGCTCTACGCTTTCGGCCGTATTCTTCAGCCATCTCGACCAGCTGCCTGTGAACACGCAAGTCCCCCGAAAGCTCTGGATGAAAAGCGGTCCCAGTGACATTCTTTTGCTTTACTGCCACCACTCTGTTGCTGAACTTCGCCAGCACCTCCACGCCCGGCCCCACTTCGCTAACTGCGGGAGCCCGGATAAACACGCCCTTGAACGGCTCTTGCCCCATAGCTGGAATTTGAACATCCGCTTCAAACGACTCACCCTGACGACCAAAGGCGTTACGCTCTATGACGATGTCAAGGCTGCCAAGGAGCTTTTGCTTTGTATCTCCGACGACCCTGTCAAATGCTCGCTTTGAAAGCATTATCATTCCCGCACATGTTCCTAGGACGGGCATTCCACCTGACACTTTTTCCTTCAGCAATGGAAGCGCCTGCTGAATTGCCGCCAGCGAGCTCTGCACAGTACTTTCACCTCCCGGCATCACCAGGCCGTCGAGGTCGGCGATTTCCTGCGGGTACCGGACTACTTTTATGTCGCCGTTAATGTCCAGCTCTTTCATTGCTTGCCTGGTAGCGGCGACGTTTTCCTCGATGTCTCCCTGAAAGCCAAGCACCCCGACAGTGAGGGGTTTTTTCTGGCTCAAGCTGACTGACCCCTGTCCTGCATGCGGAGTTCTAGGTTCTTTGTATCAAGGCCCAAAAGCGATTTCCGTTCGTCTACCATCTTTTGCGCTTCCATTACTATCTTGGGATCGTCGTGGAACGTGGTTGCTAGAATTACTGCCCTTGCCCTCTGAGCTGGATCTTCTGATTTAAAAATGCCGGATCCGACGAAGACGCCGTCGCAGCCAAGATTCATCAGAAAAGCCGCATCCGCGGGAGTCGTTATTCCGCCGGCGGCAAAGTTGACAACAGGAAGTCTGCCAATGCGCGCCGTCTCTTCTACTATCTCAAATGAAGCCTTCAGTTCTCTTGCAGCCTTCATCAGCTCCTGCTTGTCAGAGTCCTGGTACATGCCTCGCAGCCTGCGGATCTCTGAATTGACAAGGCGGATGTGCGTAACGGCTTCGGAAACATTTCCCGTTCCCGGCTCCCCTTTTGTCCTAATCATTGCACATCCTTCTTCAATCCTGCGCAGCGCCTCGCCGAGGTTCCTTGCCCCGTTAACGAAGGGCGTGGTGTAGTCCCACTTCCAAATGTGCCTCTCCTCGTCTGCTGGAGTGAGGACCTCGCTTTCGTCTATCATGTCTACTCCGGTAGCCTCGAGGACCTTGGCTTCGTCCACGTGTCCGATCCTGCATTTTGCCATTATGGGGATCGTTACAGATTCCATGATTTCCTGGATTACCTTGATGCTGGCAGTCCTGGCAACTCCACCGGCTTTTCGGACGTCGAAAGGCAGCTTGTCAAGGACCATGACTGCGACAGCTCCAGCCTCTTCGGCGATTACCGCCTGCTCCACGTTTGTAACGTCCATTACAACGCCGTGCTTTTGCATGTGCGCAAAGCCGCGCTTCAGCAGGGTTGTGCCCCTTACGACCTGGCCTGCGCTTTCTGTGGTCTCTACCTTTACGCCTTTGGGGTTCGGCTCGGCAGATACCAGTGATATCGTCATGACGATCAGATTGCTCCGAGATGTTCTATATATCTATCTTCTTTCAGGTATTCCTTCTAATAATGTCGTCGAGCCGATTCCCCGAGTTCACGATGATCGACGGCACAGGAGTCTGCGCTGCCTCTGGATTCACCCACCTGATCGATTTCGACTCCACATCTGACCGCACAGAGAGCTCGTACCTTGTGTAGTTGGCGAGCCCGGACTTTTCCCCATATTCGGTGGTCGGGATCTGCATAAAGCCAGTCGCCAAGAATAGCTCCCTTAGGACCTTTATCTCTTCGCTGCTGGCAGCGAAGGACTTGGATTCAACTCGAGTGCCATTTCCGTCAAAGCGATCATATGTAGCCGAACCATCCGCGTCCAAGCGCAGCGTCTCGCGTTCTGCGACTCCGTACGACCCGCTCTCGTTTCGCTCGATTGATTCTCGCGAATAATCGACTGTGATCGCCTGCTCTTGATTCGAAAGAGCAGAGAAGATTGCCACTGCAGCCATTACGGCGGCAATGCCTGCAATTACCGCCAGAAATTTTTTCGCCATTATGCCTTCTGCTGTGTGGATTTGATGTGGTTTAGCAGGCCGCCTGAAATAAGGACGCTTCTCTGTCTCGGGGTGTAATCCATCCTGAGCGCGATTCGTTCGCTGCCTGCTATGGCGTCGATCGCAGTCTTGCCTTCCTTCAGCGCGCCCGTGACGCCGTCAATTGCGATTTCCGTACCCTGTCCGACCCTGTCAAAGTCTGAGGGATTCAGAAACTCGAGTGGTAGGATGCCAAAGTTGATGAGGTTGGCTCTGTGAATTCTTGCAAAGGATTTTGCTAGCACTGCCTTTACGCCAAGGTACATCGGAGCCAGGGCGGCATGCTCCCTGCTGGAGCCCTGGCCATAGTTCTCTCCTCCAACGATAAAGCCCCCCTGACTTTCTTTCGCTCTCTTTGCGAACTCCGGGTCAAGCCAGTAAAAGACGTACTCACTTATGGCAGGGATATTGCTTCGAAGCGGCAGTATCTTTGCGCCTGCTGGCATTATTGCGTCGGTGCTGATGTTGTCGCCGACCCTGATCAGGACTTTGCCCCGCAGCAGCGATTCCATTGGCTGGCGCAGCGGTAGTGGGCGGATATTGGGGCCCCTGGTAACCTGTGCGCTGGCTGCATAGGAGTCCGGGAGCGGCGGGACAATCCCAGAGTCGTCTAACACAAAGCTGTCGGGCCAGGGAATGTTCGGGTACTCTCCGAGGTCCCGCGGATCAGTGATCTTGCCCGTCACTGCGCACGCAACACAAACCTCTGGAGAAGTGAGGTAGACCTTGTCGTCCTTGGTTCCGCTCCTTCCGGGCCAGTTCCTGTTAAACGACCTTATCGAGACCCAGTCGGTTCCCGGTGCAGAGCCCATACCAATGCATCCCTGGCACCCGCTTTCGAGCAGGCGGGCGCCGGATGCAATAATGTGGTATATCGACCCGTCCCTTGCCACGGTTTCGAGAACTTGCTTTGATCCGGGGTTAATTGCCATCGTTACTGACGGGTGTATCTTTTTGCCCTGCAGGACGTGGGCAACTGTCATCATCTCGACATAGCTCGAATTTGTGCAGGAGCCTATCAGAACTTGATGCACTTCGGTGCCCTGGACGTCGCGAACCTTGTGGACTGCATCAGGCGATCCCGGCAGCGCGATCATGGGCTCCAGTTCGCTGAGGTCGATTTCTATATTCTCGTCGTAGGTGCAGCCTGGATCGGCCGCAATGCGCCGGTAGTCCCCCTTCCTGCCCTGTCGAGCCATATAGTCTTGGGTTATTTCATCTGATTCAAAGAGCGAAGTGGTCGCACCTAGCTCGGCCCCCATGTTGCAGATTGTCCCTCGCTGAGGCACGCCCATGCTCTTCATGCCTTCGCCGTAGTATTCGAATATCCTGCCGACTCCTCCCTTGACTGACAGTCTCCGGAGCATTTCCAAAATCACGTCCTTGGCTGTCACCCAAGGCCTGAGCCTTCCGGTGAGTTTTACACCGACAATCTTGGGCATCTTAGTGTAAAAGGGGGCGCCAGCCATCGCCACTGCCACGTCAAGGCCTCCGACTCCTATTGCCATCATCCCTGCTCCGCCTGCAGTCGGAGTGTGGCTGTCCGAGCCGATCAGGAGCTTGCCGGGAATCGAAAACCGCTCTAGGTTGACCTGGTGGCAGATGCCGTTGCCCGGCTTTGAATAATGGATCCCGTACTTTGCAGCAAAGGTCTGCAGGAAGCGATGATCGTCGCCATTTTCAAAACCGGTTTGAAGTATGTTGTGGTCCACATAGATGGCGGCATGTTCCACCTTGACCCGAGGAATCCCCATCGCTTCGAATTGCAGGCATGCCAGCGTGCCCGTCGCGTCCTGCATCAATACTCTGTCGACGCGGAGACCTATTTCTTGCCCCTGCTCCATGCTGCCATCTTCGAGGTGTGAAGAGATGATTTTTTGAGCGAGATTCATCGGGGAAGCCATTCTCAAATAACTCTACCAGGCATGGATATTTAATATGTTATTAACGATGCCCAATAGAATAACGGTCGGAGACTGGATCCGTAGCGAACTGTTGCGGAGCGCGGCGGCGATGCTTGAAACCCGTACAATTCCTTCGTTATACTCGGCCAGCATCCGGCTCTAGCCACGGCTTGAGCCCATCAAAGTGTTACGGGGTTATTCCCGCATTCGACATGGTTATTGTGTGGAATGTTAGAACTCTTTAATAGAATGATAAGCTATTACATTGCACCTAATGAATGACCTTCAATGCCGAAGAACAAGCTTCTTTTGGTAGATGACGAGGCCGATATTACATCGACCCTCAGAATTGGTCTGGAAAGGCTTGGCTTTGAAGTCGACACTTTCAATAGCTCAACAGAGGCGCTATCACAATTCAAACCAGCCCACTACGACGATATTATTCTCGATGTCCGGATGCCTGGTATGACGGGGTTTGAGTTAGCTAGGGGCATTTGGCAGAAAGACAAGCAAGCCAGGATCTGTTTCTTGTCGGCTTTCGAAACGTATGAAGATGAAGCGAAAGGTCTAGTGCCGAACATCAAGTCGCATTGTTTCATAACAAAGCCGATCTCCGTTGCGCGATTGGCCGAGCACATAGAATCGCACTTGCTTGTCGAGAAAATAGATTAGTCTAACACTAGCTGGTCTCTGCAACTTTACCTGAATTTCTGTATTCTTCCGCCTAATCCGCGAGTGGGCCGAACATTATTCGCCGAACACCACTAAATGATTAACATGTTATTCGGCAGCTGCGTCGCCTGCAGAAAGAGGTTTTGTTTCCGTAACGATGAGTTTTGCGCCGCAGCGGGGGCAGGCGACCTGTCCGGGGTCCTGCTCCTGTAGGCTTGCCCCGTCGGAGGGGCAGTTGCCGTCAAATCTCGTATCGAGGATGTCAAGCGTAAGGAACTTCCTCTCTGCAGGACACCCAAACACAGCATACTGTGCAAATTCCGTGTTCAAGTCTGTAAGAATCTGGTCGCCATCCGGCGTACCTGCAAGGTTCCGGGACTCAAATGAGCAGGATGGGCAAACAAATTGGTACAGCTTCATCGAAAGACATTGGCAGAAGCAGGATAAAAGGCTGTCACGTGCAGAATGATCTATCGCCGGGTCGCCATGGCCAGCGAAATCCACCTTTGCAATGTAAAAGTATAATTACTTTCACTGTCAGGATATAGCTGCGAGACATGAGCAGTACGACCGAGGAAATCGTAGCATGCGAGAATTGCGGGAACCCGATTGATTCATGCATGTGCGCATGCCCTTACTGCGGTCAGGTGGACTCGTGTGAATGCTGCCTTTACGACGCCGCCACTGGGGGTGGCTAAGTCTAAACTATTAAAATAGGAAAAGGAAAGATATCGCGTAAATGCTAAAGCAAGTGACAAATAATCTGAGCTGGGTCATTGGCGGAGCTCAGGGAAGCGGCGTCGATTCTGCCGCAAATATCTTTTCGCGGGCTTGTGCTGCGGCAGGTCTGAATATTTTCGGCAAACGCGAGTACTATTCTAACATCAAAGGCGAGCACAGCTACTTTACCGTGCGGGTGAGCGACCATCTCATCCGCTCGCATGTGGACCGAATTGACATGCTCGTCACATTTGACGGAGAAACCATCTTCAGGCATTTTGCAGATGTCGCGCCGGGCGGCGGCATTGTCTACGACCCCCAATTGGCTGGAACCGCAATTAATGAAGTCCCAACACTAGACGATCAAGCGGCGGAAAGGATCAAAAGGATTCTAGAGCGCGAGGGACTCGGAATGACGGTAAAGGACGCGCTGGACTATTCAAAAAAGCGGGGGGCCATATTGTTCCCGGTTCCCTTTATGCAGTTGCTCCAAGAGTTCGCGCAAAAAGTCAACGAGCCTGGTCTCAGCAAGCTGACCAGGATGGTAAACGTGATGGCGCTCTCCGCATCAATGTCACTTCTGGGCTTTGATTCGGCGATCCTCGACAGGGCCATCCAGTTCATTTTCAGAGCTAAAAAGAAAGTGGCTGATCTGAATATTGCAGCGGCATCGCACGTGTATGATTATTCAAACAAGACATTCGCATCTACCGACTTTTCGCATCGAATCGTAGCCAAGGCGCCCGGAGAAGACATGATAATCGTCCAGGGAAACCAGTCGTCAGCAATGGGAAAAATGGTTGCCGGCTGCCGCTTTCAGACCTATTACCCGATAACGCCGGCCTCGGATGACAGCGAGTTTCTGGAATCAAACGAAATACTAGACATCAATGACTCGGGAGCTAAGGGCTCGACTGTCGTGGTCCAGACCGAGGATGAGATAGCAGCGATCGCTATGGCAATTGGGAGCGCCCTCACTGGTGCAAGGTCTGCGACTGCAACATCTGGTCCAGGATTTTCGCTCATGGCAGAGGCGCTTGGCTGGGCCGGAATCAACGAGGTCCCACTTGTGGTGTCGCTTTACCAGCGGGCCGGCCCTTCGACGGGCCTGCCGACACGGCACGAGCAAGGAGACCTTCATTTTGCTATCAACGCGGGGCACGGAGAGTTCCCTCGCATAGTATTTGCTTCAGGCGACATTGAAGAGAGCTTTTACGACACGATAAAGGCATTCAACTTTGCCGACAGATATCAGATGCCAGTCATCCACGTCCTTGACAAGGCAATCGCAAACAGCGTGGTCACGTCCAAGAATTTCGACCCGTACAAAGTGCATATTGACAGGGGCATGCTCACTCGCAAGGTTACTGAGGCCGACAAGGGGACGGCAGGCAACTACCTTCGGTTCAGGCTTTCGGATAACCCAATCAGCCCAAGAGTCGTACTCGGAACGAAGGACGCTATCTTCTGGAACACAGGGGACGAGCACACGGAGGAAGGTCACATCACGGAAGACCCGGAGCTCAGGGTTCAGATGATGGAAAAGAGAATGAACAAACTCGATGTTGCATTGCGCGAAATTCCGGACGAAGACAAAGCAATCGGCTTCGGCGAAGGCGACACTGTCATAATGAGTTGGGGCTCAACAAAAGGCGTAATTCTGGACGCACTCGAAAAGCTTGGCAGCGAGGGCATAAAGGTAAATTACATCCACGTCCGTCTGCTCCATCCTTTTCCTTCCGAACTCATAGGCAGGATGCTCGAGGGAACGAGGATAGTAATCGGAATCGAAATGAATTATTCTGCGCAGCTGGGCGCGCTGTTGCGGCAGAACACCGGAAGAGACTATGACTACAAGATTGTGAAGTACAACGGCCGGCCGATGTCGCTTGACGAGGTTTATAATGCTGTGAAGCGGATAATTGATGACAAAGATGTTCCAAGGAGGCAAGTGCTAAAGCATGGCGCTTAAGCTGGCAGACTACAAGACAGATGTCCACAACGATTGGTGCGCGGGGTGTGGCGATTTCGGCATCCTCAATGCGATCCAGATGGCACTTGCGGACATGCAGGTTCCTACCCACAAGGCCACTATATTTTCCGGGATAGGATGCTCAGGAAAGACTCCTCACTTCATCAGGACATACGGCATACACACGCTGCACGGCAGGGTGCTTCCATTCGCGCAGGGCGCCAAGTTGGCGAATCCCGATCTAGACGTAATAGCAGTAGGGGGAGACGGGGACGGCCTTGGCATCGGCGCCGGGCATTTCGTGAGCGCAGGGAGGCGCAATGTGGACATGGTCTACATCATTTTCAACAACGCTGTCTATGGTCTCACAAAGGGTCAGGCTTCGCCCACATTAAAACTGGGCATGAAGACAAAGTCGCTGCCGCAGCCAAACGTGAACAACTCTGTCAATCCGATAGCGCTAGCTCTTGTTTCCGGGTTTACGTTCCTTGCAAGAGGCTACTCCTACGACGTTAGGCACCTGAAAGACATTATCAAAAAGGCAGTCGAGCACAAGGGGCTAGCCTTCGTTGATGTTCTTCAGCCGTGCCCGACGTACAACGACATCAATACGAAGGAATGGTTCCAGGGTTTCGACAACATTGACACCGCAACAGGCAGACCAATGTCCCGGATGTACAAGCTCGAGGAAACCGGCTACGACGGCATTGTGCACGATCCTTCAGAGTTGAACGAAAAGATGGCGCAGGTGATCGCAAAGTCCAACGAGTGGGGCAGCAAGATCCCGATTGGCGTATTCTACCAGAACGAGCACATTCCCACGTACCAGGAAAGGATCGCAGCTAGGATTCCGAACTACCTTGAAAGCCCGCCTGCACTTCAGGCAATCTCGGATGCTGGCGGCAGGCCAAACACGAACATTGACAGGCTGCTCGGCGATCTCCGAGTAGACAAGTAGCCAGCTCTGCTTGTGGGCAGACTATCTCGGACGTGCACTGCAACTCACTGCATACAAACTGAATAAAGCCATTCTGCACATACTAGAAGCCACAAATGTACATTGTCGGGATGGAGGCAAGGCGGTCAATGCGAAACGCAATCATGCTCGGGCCTGAAATGACGGCACTTGACGCCAGGAATACAATGCTAAGATACGGAATAAGCCGAGTCGTTGTCGGGAGAAAAAAGAAGGCGCTAGGAATTGTCACTGAAAAGGACGTAGCTCGCTTCATGTACGAACAGGTGCCAATGCGCGAACTCGCGGAAACTCGGCTAGATGAAATCATGAGCCAGCGCCTCGTCACCGTTCCCGGAGAAACTGATGTAAGAGAGTGCGCCCGGCTAATGCTTTCAAAAGGGATAAGTTCACTCGTCGTAGTTGATGGATCCAAGAATCTGGAAGGGATTATCACAAAGACCGACCTCGTAACCGCATACGTCGAACACTATTCGATGGAACACAAAGTGCACGAATTCATGAAGAGCAAGGTAGTGACAGTGGTCCCCACCGAGCCGATCCATTCTGCGATCATGCTCATGCGCGGCAATGAAATTTCTAGGGTGGTGGTTACAGAAAAAGATCGGGTGGTAGGCATCGTTACGGGACGGGATCTGCTGCCGCTAGGAGGACTAATGATAGGACGTTTCGGCAGGCAATCAAAAGCAGCACGGCCCTTCATTCCATCAGGAGTCAAGGAGTTCATGCTAGTCTCAGATGTGATGACTCCTAATCCAATCACCACAGATCCGAACGCAGATCTGGCCGACGCTGCGTACATCATGATGAGAAACAGGATCAGTGGGCTGCCGGTCGTGGGCAATAGAAAATCCCTTAAGGGATTAGTCACAAAGACTGACGTCGTTAGGGCGCTCTCAAAACACAAATGATCTCTTAACTTGGCGGCCAGCGGGTCTTCAGGACGCTGGCAATTCGAACTTGAATGATCCCACTCTCCGACGTGCGCAAGGATGTCAGACAGCCCTAGGGCCCTGAAGTATCATCTGACTACAAGTACTGCGCATGTAGCGTGGGAAACGACTCCGCTCGCGACGCTGCCGAGTAGGACGCGCTTCAGTCCCGTCCTACCCTTGGTACCCATCACGATAAGGTCCGCTTTTTTGTCAGCCGCGAAATTTACAATTGTATCAGGGATCGAAGCAACGTCGAGCACCGCACTATTAGAAAACTCTAGCCCCTCCTTTGAGGCGATCTCTCCTGCCATCGCGAACCAACCCTCTGCATATTTTTTTGCCGCCTCAATGTATTGGGTCATCACAATCCCTGCACTCTTGAATTCAACGTAGGGGGGATTCGCGACAGCGTGCATGAAAATCAGCTTGGCGCCGGCGAGTTTGGCCAGTTTGACCGCATATTTCGCTGCCTTGAAAGAAGAATCAGACCCGTCTAGAGGCACTACAATCCGGTGATACGGAATCTTTTCGCCTGACACTATACCCACCTCTCAGCGATTTGATTCATGGCAATGAATGGCTGAAGATTTTATTTAAGGGGATGGAATGCAGTGCAATGCACAACAATCTCAACGCTTATCCGTCATCCGCACTCGTTCGGCTTATGGAATGCTTTGTCGCCACTGAATTCTCGCGTTGGAATAACCCGAGGACCATCTTTAGATTATATGCAGCCACCAGTTCGGATCCTAGGAATGGTCTGCGGATAGACGGCAGTATTGCCAGCCGCCGCGGGAGATAGCTCAATGGCTCAATTCGAACTGGATAGACCGATAAGCGACGTCGTCCCACACATCTTTAAGAGACCGATACTGACCGTCGATCAGAAAGATTCGCTCCTCCAGGCTGGGACATTTCTCGCACTGGGTCCCCAAATTTATGTCGACGGATTGGTGGTATTGGATGGTAGGAAGATTGCGGGAACGATGGGCGGTCAGCATATGTTAAGACACATACTCCAGAACCCGAGGAACTGGCCTGCCGCCGAAGCATCGGAAATAATGAACCGATCCCCCTGTACGGTTGACGCGGGAGACGCACTAAGTAAAGCCCTGGACATTTTCAGCAGGACCAGGTTCGCGTTTGTCCCCGTTCTAATCGATTCCGAAGTGGTAACTTCAATTTGCGTACGAGACGTACTGAGGTTAGTGGCTAATGTAGTGGGCGAGGCTCGGGCAAGTAGTGTTGCCTCAAAGCTGGTTTCAGTCAAAGGCGATATGAGCATTGGAAGTGCTCTAGAGATAATGATTGAAAGAGGGATACGCAACTTGGCCGTCAAGGACGGGCAAGGTGAGAAAGTTGGCAGGGTTCGAATACTGAACGATAGAAAGATCCTGGAATTCTTGCTGAGCCATGAAGGAAGGCGACTGGCAGGTCCGGACGGATCCAAAGACCTCTTCGATGTCGGCGTAGGCAGCGTTGACACCAGCGAGGCAAAGCTCGCCGAAAGTGATCTCTCTGTCAATGCTGCCGCATCCATGCTATTGGACGTCAGCACCCCCTGCGTATTGCTTGCAGGCGAGCTGATTGTCAGTCCCTGGGATGTAGTCTTGAAGAGCGTGTACGGGGCATGACCGCTCGTGCAATGCATGTCAGTGCATACAGCTAGCTAAAATAGAATCGATCCGTTACGTGCCCACAATGCATACTCAAGATAGCAATAGCGGACGGGCCAATCCCGAGGATATGATAGCCGCCCGCCTCCACCAGTACCAAGAGCCGTTAGTGGTCGAGAGTGTTCCCAAGCCCAGCAGAATACCCGGCGAGTCAGTCCTGGTAAAAGTCGGCGCTGCAGGCCTGTGCCACAGCGATCTCCACCTCATGAATGGAGAATGGAAGGACGCAATCCCGCTGGACCTCCCTCTGACGCCGGGACACGAAAACGCCGGCTGGGTTGAGGAAATTGGAGAGACCGTCCCACAAGGCCTATTCACAAAGGGTGAAACAGTCGCGGTGTTCGGTGGTTGGGGTTGTGGCATATGCTCGTTCTGCAAGGGAGGGGACGAGCAGTTGTGCATCGCGCCGCACTGGCCGGGTCTTTCGCGCCGCGATGGTGGATACTCAGAGTTCATGCTAGTTCCTTCTTACAGGTTCCTCGTAAAAGTCCCCGAGAAGGGCGGACTGATTCCGGAGGAAATCGCGCCTTTGACTGACGCTGGGCTCACCCCCTATCGTGCAGTAAGGAAGGTCCGGCACTTGCTCGGTCCTGGAACTAGCATAGCCGTTGTAGGGATGGGCGGCCTCGGGTCGTACGGAATTCAGTATGCTAGGTTGCTTGCCCCACACTCGACCGTAATAGCGATAGACCGCAGTGACAGGAAACTCGACATGGCCAAAAAGTTCGGAGCCGACTTTGCAGTAAACTCTGCAAGTACGCGCAATATTAGAGACGAATTGCTGCACCTGACGGCTGGGCGTGGAGTCGACGTTGTCCTTGATACTGTCGGTGCGGAAAACACGATAGGCGATTCCGCAAAAGTCTTGGCAAAAGGTGGTGCCTTAGTGATTGTCGGGTTGTTCGGAAATCAGATCAGAATCCCGTTACTCCCAGCGATTGTAAACGAGCATCATGTCATTGCTTCGCTATGGGGGAGCTACAACGAGCTAAAGGAAGTCATAGAGCTGGCGAGCCAGAGGAAGATCAAACACGCCTACAAGGCCTTTCCCCTCAAAGAAATAAACCGCGCCGTGGACCTTTTGAGGCAGGGGCAGATTTTGGGACGGGCGGTAATAGTGCCTTAGTAGCTCTTCCATTCAATGAAATAAGCGAGTCTGAATTGCAATGAAACCGAAGCCGGCCAAGTTAACTTGACATTCGACTGTGCTTCCGCGGCAAGCTTGTCAAAAAAAGTGAGTGAGGTTCCTAGTCGGAACCGAACACCCGGAATTTCTTCCGTGCTATTGCGATTGAAGCTCCGATGCCAGCAAGCGCTGCCGACATTGCCCCCAGAGGGAATTCAGGCACGATCTGTATGCCGAATTCGTCTGCAATCTCAGAGTCGGGCGCTTCGCCTGCGATGGTCGTGATCTCTGGCCTGACCTTGAATTCCGCATTGTCTTTGAGGAAGCTTCCTTCTATATGATACGCGCCAATGACAGGATCGCTGACATCGGGTCCGTACACACTAGTGGGGCTGTCAGTCGGGATCAGTTCGACATGCAAAATACCGCCGAGCGTCAAAAAGTCTTCGGAAAACAATTCCTCCCCGTCCTTCAGGATGCTTAGCCTGTAGTTGACTGGCGCATCCTCGCTGACTTCTATTGTGGTCGGAGTAAAAGTAAGGAGCGTCCTCTCACTTTGGTTGAAGTCAAACGTAGCGCCTGTCCCCATACCGACGTTGAAAAAGTGACCCTCCCATACGGCGTCGCTTACAGAAACGCTCCCTACCATCCACGGATGAATGGTACAGAAATAGGGATACTCACCGGCTTCGGTGAAAGTGTGCTGAAAGAAGGCTCCTTCCTGCATAAAGTCTGATCCGAATGCGCTTCCCGCGTCTTCGTCGGATGGTTCGCCGCTAGTGACTGTGTGAATCTGGTTGGTGTCATCGTTGAACCATACAACGGTAGTGCCGGCCGGGACTGCGATGCTGCCTGGCTTGTAGTAGAATTCACCATTCTCCAAGTACGCTCCTGCGGGGATGTCCACTACGTACGTACCTCTAACCACCTGATCGGGAGTCGACTGTCCGTAGGCTGCTGTGAAAGAGCCGACGAACAAGACTACACCCAAGAGGTATACGACAATTCTTGTTTGCATGACTGTACGATACCGAAAGGAGATTTAGCCTGTAGGAATTCAATGCAATGCAGTGCATTTCCACTGCTTTTCCACTAAGCCTACGCAGGAAAATACCATGGCCCTGCGGCTGGTGACGCGCTTTTAGCAAATCCTGTAAGTCTGCATGCGGTCGATCTGTGGTTCAATTAGGCCCGGCCGTCGGTTCATCGGTAGTGGAACGCGCTGGATGACACCCCGGTACCACCTCCACTTAACCACGTTATGGCAGATTCTTTCTATTGATATTAGTTAAAATATTGGAACAGAGGTCTATGCTCCAATGTCTTCCGAGGGATGGGACAATTCTCACCCGCTAAAGTACAAGTGCACTTTCTGCAATCTCTTCTTCAAGACGGAGCAGGAAATGAAGCGACACGTCGAAGAAAACCATTCTGATTACTAACAGCCATGCGCGTTCACTGATCGGAACAGGCGATAGACGGTATTGTCAGTTAATTCCCCTGCAACTATGTCATGACAGCTACTCAGAAGAAAAGCTCCCAAACTTCAGAAGCAATAAGCTCTTCGTCGGTCAAGCTGCGCTTCAGGTATCTTGCTAGGTCCGTAACCGTAATAATTCCAACGATTTCGCGTGTTACCGCGTCTTCCACCAAAAGGTGCCGCAGCTTTTTCTGCGCCATTATCCTGGCCGCATCCTCAACCGAAGCGCCCTTGTCGATGGCTACCACGGGCTGAGACATGAGCGAACCGGAAGTTACTCCGTCCGGAGGTATGCCCTTGGCAATTGCACTAATAATATCCCGCTCGGTCAGAATGCCCCTAATCCGTTTGCCATCATTAGTGATCGCCACAGAGCTAATTCCCCGGTCTGCCATAATCCTTGCGATTTGCAGAACACTGTCCTTCTCGCTAGTGGTGACCATCTTGGTAGTCATGTAATCTGCTACCGTTTCAACAGGGTTATCCTGAACCAATTAGCCGGTACTGCGGAGACTATCGGATAAAGATTCTGAATGTTGTGCAGTACAGTGCATTCATGAAAGGCAAAGCGGAACAGTCACGTCAAATTCGCTGATCATGGACGCCCCTATAGCTGAGGAACCTGTTGGCCAAATGGGTTACTTTGGTCCGCTTCTTCGGGCATGACCCCAGGAGGGGCGGTCGTTTCGTCGCCTTCGATGATATCCAGTATGTGAAGCCCCACTTCTGTCAGCTTTACCTTTTTGCTGAGCAGCCCAAAGTAATAGTCTCCGGTTTCGAGAATGCGCTGCGTGATTTCAGTTCTGTCTGGAGCCTCGAGAATCAGTGGCATGGGAGCTTTTTCGAATTCGATCACTCCCCTTGCCATGGCTCTGCTAATATCGCTTCTCGCAACATCATATTCCAAAAGCTCTAGGATCGACAGGGAAGCCCTATTCAAGACCGTGACTATTCGAATCATCACGGGATCCTGCAGCAGCGTGGACAGCGCGTCATGGTCGAGGGGAAGACCGTGCTCGCTCATATCATAAGAAATGAAAGCTTTGCTACATATGGCTTGGGAATGCAGTGCAATGCAACGCATCTAAATATGGCACACTCTTGAACGGGTTCAAGGTGAAATATCTGCCCGGCAAGATTAGCAAAATAATGCTAGCCGTGGACGGATCGGGCGCTGCAAAAAGAGCCGCTGACTATGCCCTAAATCTGTCAAGTACTCTTGGGGCAGAGCTAGCCGCTATTCATGTGATAGACGTGCCCCCCGTTATGCGAGGCATGAATCCTGCACTTGCGGCGATGTATATTGCGCGAGCAGATAAGCAGAGCAGTAGATGGTTAGATGAAGTTGAGCACAAAGCAAGAAAGCTGGGTATTTCTGTGACGCGCGAAGTAATCGTAGGTCGTGACTCGGTGCCGGATGGAATAATCGGATTTGCGAGGAAGAGCCGGCCTGATATGATAATAATGGGCACAAGAGGAAGGACAGCAACAAGAAAATTGCTTCTTGGGAGTGTGGCGTTTGCTGTTTCTGCCCTCGCACCCTGCCCTGTAGTTCTTGTGCGCTAGAGCTTCGACTTCAGTCGATTGACACTTTTGTCAGGCCTCGGCGCTAGAGTTCGGCCGATCACTGGTGCCGGCACTCCGAAAAATTAGGCGCGCGGGAACACCACGATCATGATCTCTAAAGCGTCATATGCGGAAATGTCGTCGTCTCCCAGCGCGATCTTGACCGTCGCTGCTGCCGTCCAACCCGCGTCTAGGATTGCACTCCCAACTTCCCCTTGCTTAGCACCAGTCATCTGCATGTTTTGGCTTGAACGCAACACCTGCTGGTCATGCCATTGTTGCCACTCAGTCGAATTCATCAATACCATTGGCTGCCCTGTCATCTGCTGTTGACTCCCTGACATCATGCCCTGCCCCATCATGTGGGACGAACCCATCCCGCCCATGCTGCCACCGCTCATCGATTCGGCTCCACCTCCATGGACTCTGGTCATCATTCCTGATGGATTGGTCGTGGCAATCAAAGTCAGATTCGGGGTTTCGCCCGCTCCTGCGTAGCGAAGATTGACTGAAATCTCATCATCCCCTGTTATCGATATCCCCGTCACCTCAACACCGTCCACCAAGCTAGCGCCATGCGCGCTGAATTTGCCATGCTGAAGTGGCTGCATCTGGCTGGTCGAACTTGATGAATCCATCATGCCTTGGTGCTGCATTGACATCTGAGCGCCCGCCGGTGATGTGCCGGTAGTGATAAGTGCTGCGAGAACTATCGTAACTGCTGTGCCGATAGCTAGTCCTAAAATTACGCGTTTTGTCATTGGTTTGCCGGCTTCCGAGCGATATTTAGCACTTGAGAATGTTCTGCAATGCACTGCAATCAGTGCACGATCATGACCGGGCATGGAGCGCGTTCGCTGACGCTCCTAGACACACTTCCCAGAGTACGGAGTTTCGAAAGGCCCGATCTCCCGATGCTGCCGATCACTATCAGGTCCACCTTATGCCGCGTTGCATATTCGATAATCGTTTGGGCGATGGGTCCGGAAAGGGCAGCCGTCTTGATTTCAAAATTGCTGGAGAGTCTTGTTTCTTCCTTCTCTTTGGCAAGCGCGTCTTCCGCATTTTGTTTCATGAACTCGTTGACCTCGACCAGATACCGAGAAAGTGTGGTTTTTTCTCCAGTCCTTATCGATCTTGCCGGTCGCTCCACAAAATGGTAATCAGGGTATGCAGATACGACATGCAGTAAGACTACCTCGGACCTGCTTTTGCCGGCCTTGGCAATTGCGATGGCGTGGTCTAGAGCCTTGCATGAATGTTTGGAGCCATCGTACGGCACAAGTATCTTGCCATACACGTCACTACTCATGGGCATAGTCTAATTAAACATTCAGCACTGCAGTGCAATGCATAAAGAATCATTGTCTACAGCCAGTTGTGCTGACTTGGTTATCCGGCACAGCATCTGTACACTGGCAACGTTGCCCTGTCAAAACTATCTTGACATCCTTCACGAATGTCCTATACTATCAAATTCAACAGATAGCCCACTACATAAGCCACTGCCGCAGCAATCGCGCCTATCGATAGCGTACTCAGACCAGATCTTAGGAGTGGTCGCTGAACAGTTCTGCCTTTGACGATGCCTATAAGAAAAAATGCAGCTGCGGTGAAGCCGACAGAATACACAAAGGCATCGTCCACCGAGGTTATTGATCCAACAGCATACAATATTGTGAAGGGCAGGAGCGGAATGAGGCCAACTGCATTAAATGCTGCAAAAGTGGTGACCGCTGCATCGCGTGGTCTCCTTCCGTCCTCTATCAACCCCAGTTCTTCTCTCATCATTGTATCCACCCACACCTTCCTGCGTGACGTGATTATTCGAACAATGTCTTCCAGCAGATCGTCCTTGAATCCCTTGTTCGCGTAGATATCGCGTACCTCCTGCCTCTCCTGATCTACCTTATTCACGATTTCCCATTCTTCTCTCCGCCTCGCCTTCTCGATATATTCTCGCCTCGCCTTGGTAGCAAGATAGTTGCCAACAGCCATCGAAAATCCATCTGCAAGGAGATTAGCAAACCCGAGTATCAGTACGATCGAAGGAGAGAGTGACGCGCCCACGACACCGGCGACGACTGCAAAAGTTGTTACTGCTCCGTCCGTTGCGCCGTAGACAAACTCTTCAAGCGACCATCTCATCAGGATTTCACCTCATTCGTTCGTCTGCTCCTTGAGAATATCGCGTATGCGATTATCCCTGCACCTGCAATACCAAAACTCGAAGCGATGGTGAAAGTGTCAAACTGTGTCAGCATGGCCGCAGATGTCACAGCACCCAACGCTGCGAGCACCGGCACGCGTCCGATCTGGAAAGGCGATCTGAAAGGTCTATCTATTCCAGCCTTCTTTAGCCTGAGCCATATCAGAGCCAGGTTGACTAAGAGGTACACCATGAATATTGCAGACACTGCGATCTGTGCAACTGCAGAAATACTCCCGCGAGATATGAGCAACAGGGCTGTCGTAAGGAACGCCGCAAGGATCACTGCAGTCCATGGAGTGCCTGTCGCGGAGTGAATCTTGCCAAGCGCCGCTGGCAGGGCGCCTTCCCTTGACATCCCAAATGCAATCCTAGAGCCTGCCACGAGCATCATTAGTACGGTGTTAGCCGTGGCAAAAAGCGCGATCGCCGAAAGCAGCGTAACTCCGGTCATGCCAAAGGCCTTCTCAGCGGCGAGCGCGAGCGGCGCGTTCGACGTAGAAAGTTCTTCCCAGCCGACCAGCGCGACGGCAGCCGCGGAAACAGAAATGTAGATAGCCGTGGTTGCCGCCACTGAAATCACAAGTGCCTTAGGAATAGTCCTGATCGCATCCTTCGTTTCTTCAGCAATATTCGCCAAATTCTCGAATCCAAAGAATGCGAAGAACGCAAGGCCTGCGGCGCCCAGGATTGCACCCGCCGCGAGTGCAGTCGACGCGGAGGCGGCAGGAGGGATAGCAAGATAGTCCACCTGATTTCCAAATGAGCCAAAGATCACGGCCGCGGACACGACGATCGCAAGCCCTACAATTTCCACGATCGTGAAAGTGGTGTTCATCCAAATTGACTGCCGAATTCCGATGAAATTGACAACGGACAATGCCATGACGAGCGAGACTGAAGTTACCACAATGTCTACCTCGGGAAAGAAGCTCTGAAGGTAACCCGAAAAGCCAAGGGCCACGGCAGCAGAGGATGCCAACGCAACGAAAATTGCCAGCCAGCCCGCGACGAAGGCAGCCATGTTGTTCTTGAAGGCGGTCCTGACGTACACGTACTCGGCTGCACTTTTGGGAAACATTGAAGAAAGCTCCGC